>JBQTJD010000570.1:0-5623 GCA_052387475.1 Anaerolineales bacterium
CCCCACCAGGGCCTGTTGCACATCATTCAAATCGAAAGCGGTGTTGAAGACCGTTTCTTCAAAGCGCTCGTATTTGCCGCCCGGCACCCGCACACAACCGGAGATCCGCATCCAGGCCCGCTCACCGTGGCCGGCGTACACCCCGCGCGTGATGAGGATGGCATCATCGGACTCATCTACCGACAGATTGTTCCAGCGTTGCAAGCCGGCGCGCGTGTTCAAGTCAAAGATGAACCAGCCGTCATCGGCCAGCGCCGGGTAGACCGAGCGAAAGCAACTATGCAAGGCGTCGAAGTCCGCCAGATGATTGAGCGCATCGAAGGTGGAGACGATCAGGCCAAATTCATCGGCCATGGCAAAACGGGTGATATCTACTTGCTCGAAGCGCGCCTGGCCGGAGTCAATGTATGGCTCCGTGTTCTCGCGTGCATACTCCAACATCGCCGCCGAAAGATCGAGGCCGGTGACACGAAAACCGCGCTCGAGAAGATAATGCGCAAGTTGGCCGGTGCCACACGCCAAATCAAGCGCGGCGCGATTGACCTGACCAATCGGACTGCGAGTGTAGAAATCAAAAATATGCGGCGCGACCTGCTGGGCAAAGTTGCGCCAACGTTGCTGATATACGCGGGCAAATGCAGGGCCGTAGGCTTGCATCATCCATAGTCAACAGTCAGCAGTGAACGGTGAACAGTGCCCGCTTGCACGAACTGTTCACTGTTCACTGTTTACTGTTCACCGCTGACTTCTCACTCCGCACCATCTGCAAAATCTCTTCGGCGTTCTCGCGCGTCTTTTCGCCCGCGCCGCCGAGCATCTGCGCGAGTTCGGCCACCCGCTCAGCATCGTCGAGCACGCGCACCCGGGTCACTGTGCGCGCCTCGCCGTTGGCGTGATGGGTGAGGTGTTTCTCGACTTTGAAATGCTGGTCGCCAAAGCCGGCCAGTTGTGGCAGATGCGTGATGCACAGCACTTGATGCGCCTCCGTCAGACCCCACAGCTTGAGGCCGACCACCGTGCCCACCCGCCCGCCGATGCCTTGATCAATTTCATCGAAGATAAGGGTGGGCGTGCGGTCGGCGCGGGCCAGCACACTTTTGAGGGCAAGCATTAAGCGCGCAGTTTCGCCGCCGGAGGCCACCTTCACCAATGGCTTCAGCCCCTCGCCCACATTGGGCGCAACTAGAAACTCCACGCGGTCGATGCCTGTCGCATCAAAGGCCACGCGGCGTCCATCGGCGGGCATCCCGTCGGCATCATCCTCCCACGCCATCTCCACGCCAAAGCGCGCGCGCTCCATCTTCAAGTCGTTGAGTTCGGCTTCGATCCCCCGCGCCAGTTGCTCACCGGCCGCTCGCCGCTGTTCGGAAAGTACCTGACCGGCCTGGCCCAGCTTGCGCAGCAGAGCCGCCTCTTTCTTCTCCAGTTCGGCGATGCGGTCACTCGAATGCATCAGGGCTTCTCGTTCAGCGCTGGCTTTCTCGCCGAAGGCCAGCACCGCGTCGAGTGTGTCACCGTACTTGCGTTTGAGGCGACTCAGTAATTCGAGACGCTCTTCGACTGCATCGAGGCGTTTGGGATTGAACTCGACGCGGTCACGATAGTCGCCGAGGTCACTCGCCAATTCGCGGAACAGTTCCGCCAGTGATTGCGCCGTCTCGCGCTGCGATTCGAGCGACGAATCGATTTTGGCCAGATTGCCCAGCGCCTTAGCGGCGCGGCCCAACAAATCGGCGGCGGCCACTGCGCCTTCATCATCGGCGCCGGTGAGCGCGTGGATGGCGTCGTCGGTCAGCGAGGCCAGCTTCTCGGCATTAGCGAGCCGCGTGCGTTCCTGCAGCAGCGCGTCTTCCTCGCCGGGCTTGAGTTTGGCGGCGTTGATCTCATTGATTTGAAAGTTGAGCATGTCGAGCCGCTGCTCGCGGTCACGCTCATGCTGGCGCAGCGTGCGTAACTCATTCCGCAATGCATTCAATTCACGCACTTGAGTCGTGAAGGCCTCGCGCTCGCCGTCGAGCAGCGCATAGCGATCCAGCATCAATACATGCTCACGGGTGCGCAAGAGCGAGAGGTGCTCGCTCTGCCCGTGCACATCCACGAGATATTGGCCGACCTCGCGCAGCACGGCCAGGCTGACCAGTCGCCCGTTGATGCGGCAAGTGCTGCGGCCCTCGCGGCGGATTTCGCGCGCCAGGGTGAGTTCGTCCTCGGACGACTCGTCCGCATCATCAAACAACTCTTCGCGCCGCAGAATGGCGTCAACGTCTGCATGGACCTCCGCCTCCAATCGGAACACGGCTTCCACCCGGGCCACCTCCGCCCCATCGCGCACCAGCGTCGCATCCGCCTTCCCGCCCAGGATCAGACTCACGGCGTCAATAATGATGGACTTGCCCGCGCCGGTCTCGCCGGTGAACACGACGAAGCCAGCCGCAAGCTCGAGATGCAGCTCATCAATGATGGCAAAGTCGGTGATAGTAAGCGACTGCAACATAGCTCACACAGAGATGCCGCGCAGGCGCGCGTACACTGCGCCTGTTCCCAGCACGACGTAAATCATCGGCCACAGCAGGCCGAAAAGGCCGCGATCGAGCAATGAGAAGGCGAGGATGGGCAGACAACCAGCCACGAATGCGGCTGCGGCAACGTAGTTTAGGGCGCGGCTGCGGCGCTTGCGCACCGCCGCGCGCACAATCTCCGCTGCGCCCGCGCCCACCGCCGGGGCGATGAAGAGCACGAGAAAACCAAAGCCCGAAAGAAAGCTACCCAGGCCGGCGGCGATGCCGGCCACGACGGCGGCGATGACGTAGTCATACCACACAGCGGTCTCGAAAACCTGCTGTTGCATCTTCATACACTCACGGCAACGGTAGCCCACTGGCGTGCGCACGACGCAACGCGCACATACGGGCTTGCCGCATTTGTTGCAGCGCAGGTTAGTCGCGGTCTGCGGGTGGTTGGCGCAATACAGGGTTTCAAGGGTCGCGTCGGTCATTTCGATTTCGTCGCCGAGGGATTGTGATTCATGCGCGCCATCAGGCTGGCGTAGAAGTAGCTCGGAGGCCGCACGCGCACAAAGCGGGCGGTGTGCACACCCATGCACACCCGCACACGATCACCATCCAGTAAGGGTTGATTGACCTGTCCGTCCACACTCAGCAAAGCCCCGTGCTCCGAGTCGGTGTACGGGATCACTTCCACGTTGGCGCCCTCCGCTAGCACTATGGCGCGGTCCATGCTCAGGTGCGGGGCGATGCCGGTGAGCAGGATGTTCTTGAGTTCGGGCGGCAGGATCGGCCCGCCGGCCGCGAGGGCGTACGCGGTGGAGCCGGTGGGCGTGGCGATGATCAGCCCATCGGCGACGTAGGTCGTCAGTTCGTAACCGTCAATCAATGTCTTCAATCGCGCCGGCGGCGCGAGCGCGCCGCGGCCCACGACGGCTTCATTCAGCCCATCATGCTCACTCAACAAAGCCTCCTCGCGCCAGTGCTCCACCCGTAACATCATACGCTTTTCAATCCAGTAATCGCCGGCCAGCACCCGGCTCAGCACCTCGCGCCAATCATCGCGCTGCGCTTCGGGCAAAAAGCCCAACCGCCCGAGGTTGACGCCGAGCACCGGCACCGAGTGCGGGGCCGTCAGGCGGCCGGCGCGCAACATCGACCCATCGCCGCCGAGCACACCGACCACATCCACATCCATCACCCAGGCCTTGGCGCGCGCGTCGTCAATCACCATCCGCTCCACTACCAGACCGGGACGGCCGGCGCAGAAAGCGAGCAGCTCTTCGGATAGTTCAAAAGCGCCTTCGGCCCTGGGGTGATAGAGCACGAGCACTTGTCTCGGGATTGGCATGGACATGAGTAATGAGATTATACCAACCGCATTTCGCACACATCGCGGAAACCGCAGGCCCGGCAGCGCGCCGCCGAGTCGTGCGAACGCTCAACGTCTTCGGCTTCGGCATCAACACGCATCTCGGCCAGCAATTCCAGCAACTCATTCTCCAGTTGCGGTGTGTATGGGATTTTCAAAAGCCGGTCGGCGTATTTGATCAGGCCGTAGCGCGGGCGTTGCCCGTAGGCTTCGGCGACCAGCGCGCAGTACGCGGCCAATTGGTAGATATGCGCGGCGTACGCCCCACCCTCCGGCGCGCGGCCCGACTTCACTTCAATCGGCACGACACTGCCGGATTCACGCACCAGATAATCCGGCTTGCCGGTGAGCTGCAACTCTGCCGAGAACAGCGGTTGTTCCACGCGACCCCACGCCCCGGTGTCGCTGTACACCACTTCGCCGCCGGGCAGGCCGGACGAAGCGCGCAGACGTGATGCCACAATCCAGAGCACGACGGCAAAGACGAGAAGGGCGATGAACCACGGCATGAATGTTTATCGCGAAGATACGAAGAGTGTGAAGAGGGCTATGAGGAAAATTACAATCGCAACGACGCGCAACGTCGCGGCAGCGCTCACCGTGCGGCCATGTTGTGTGTGCGCCAGCGTGCCAGCCTCCATTTCGCGCACATTGGCCGACTCATAGCCCTGCACCTTCCGGAGCCACCACGCGCGATGGCAGAAAATATATTCGCCGATTTCAGAAGCGCGAACGATTCGTGACAAGGTGACAGGCTGACAGGATGAACGAGTGACCGGTGAGAAACATTGTCACCTGGTCACCCTGTCAAATCACTCCAATTCTTCAAATTTCCGCAAGGCCCGTTCCAACTTGTCCTGCCGCAAGCTCATCGTCAGGTCGCCACGCGTGCGTTCGGTCACGCCGCGCACCAAATCCGTCGTGCGCCGCAGGCCGCCAGTGATGGCGTCGGGGTAATCCATCGTCACCAGCAAGGCGTAGATGTCGTCCATCGCTTCGAGCAAACGCTCGGCTTCGTCGGAATGGTCGTGGCGGATGATGTCGAGGCAGCGGCGACGCATTTCACTAGCGGCTTCACCCAGCCCGTTGAGATACGCGGCATACTCGACGCCCAGCGTCTCTGGTTCGGGCAGCGGCTCGTTGGCGATGAGCGCCTCCACGATGTTGGCCTCGGCAAATTCCTTCAGCGCATCTTGTGTATACCCGGCGTGGTAAAGATCGGGATACGGCGCGAGATCGGCGCGGATGGCTTCGACGATCTCGCGCCCAGCGGCGATGTGCTCCCGGGCAGCGGCGCGCTCTTCACGATGAGCAGCGCGGATGGCGTTGGAGCAGTGGCGCGTGAGGGTGCGCGAACGCTCAAGAGCGGTATCGCGGGCGCGGCTCTTGGTGGTGAAGTTGTTGCGGATGCGGTCGGCGATGGAGTCAAGATTCTGCATGGGCCACTTGCTTGTCAACGGATTGAGCCAACGGCTTCACGGCCTCCGTTGTTGATAAGCAGTTGAGTCTTGGACACGTTTGGGTGGAAACAACCTGCGATGCTCCAAACTTTCTGCGCCGAAATTAATGAGCACGCCTACCGGAAATCCAGAGGCTGTCAGATAAGCGATGACCTGCTGAATGTGAACAGCCGCTAGTTGCTCAACAGCCTTGAGTTCAACAATGGCTGTATGTTCCGCAACAAGGTCGAGCTTGAACTTGCCAACAGGTTTTCCACGAAATACGACTTCCACCGGAAACTCTAGTT
>JBQTJD010000571.1:0-5322 GCA_052387475.1 Anaerolineales bacterium
GTTTGGCCGAGCGCGGCGGGCTGCCGCCCGGCGTCACGCTCGACCTGCCGCGCGCATACACGGGAATGACGGGCACGGGCGAGTTGTGGGTCAACGCAGACGGGTTCCCCATCCGGCAGATTCTGCGCCTGCAATTCCCGGCCACCGGCGACGAACGCGCCGAGGCCGAGGTCACCGTTGATTTTTCTGGCTTCGGTTCACCAGCTTCACCTGCCAACTCAACTGCCACGTTTACCTCACTCAGTCTTCAGTCTTTCAATCATCTTTTACTTTTCATAGCCACTCTCGTCCTCGGCCTCTTCATCGTCACGCACGCGCGGTCGCGCACCGTATACGCCGCCTCGGTGATCGTGCTCGTCGTTTCGATGGTGGCCTCGCCGGTCTTGCAGGCCGCGCAGGCGGCGGACTTCGCGCAGCGGCAAGCCGAGCGCATACAGATACCGGGCCAACAACAAGCCGCAGCCGATGAGCAGCGCGAGTTGCAAACATCTGTCGAGCGCGACTTCGATCCGCACGCCAATGCGCTGGAAAACGCCGGCCAACAGGCCGCGCCTTTGGCAGCCTCAACCTTAGCCAGCACCGACACGGACACCTGCCAGTTCAACGGCGCTGAACTGCGCCCCGGCAATGGCGCAGACAGCGACCGCGACACGCTGACCGATTATCAGGAATGTCTGCTCGGCACTGACCCGCTCGTGACCGACAGCGACGGCGACACACTGACCGACGATCAGGAGGCGCGCGGGTTTAGCTTCGGAGGTCGAACGTGGTACACCGACCCGCTGGAGGCTGACAGCAACCGTGACGGGCTGATTGACGCGCAGGAGTGGCTGCCCGACCTCGACAACAACACCGTGCCCGATGACACGGACGGCGACGGTACGCCCGACCTTTTCGACTTCGACAACGACGGCGATGGCGTGCTCGATGCGCTCGACCTCTCGCCGTTCCAGGCCACTGCGCGGGTGGACGACGCCACCGGCGTCATCCGCTCCGCCACGCGCACCTTCGGCGAGGCAGCGCCGCTGGCCCTCATCGTCAGCGATCTGCAACCCAACCAATCCTCGTTCGTCGAGTTCCAATTGCGGCCCACGGATCCCAATCACCTGTGGTACGCCTTCAACGTGCTGGATTGGCCGCGCGGCGATACCGAAGGTCAGGTGCAGGATGAGGATGATGCGAGCTTCGCCGATGCGTCGGGAACGGGCGGCGCGAATGCGAACGGCGACGTCAAGCTCATCCCGATGCTGGAGATTACGATCACTGGCGCGCGCGACAACCTCCCGCCCTCGGTGACGCGCCCATTCACCGACACCGCCGGGCAAACGTTCACCCGTGCGGTCTATCCCGAACTCGAGAACTACGGCGTCTTCGTGCAAAGCGTGACGACCGACACGAAGGCCGTGTACGTCCCGCTGAATCTGGTGACCGATGCGAACAGCGGCGCGCGTGTGGCCTTCGAGGGCAAGATGCTCTATCGCCCTGGCGTGGATTGGGGCAATGCCCAGCAAGTGCGGCTGGCGTGGGTGGTGCAGGCGCTGACCGACAACGTGTGCGTGCAGACCGACGCGCAGGGCAACTGCACTGCCACTGCCGACAATCAAGTGCAAGTCGTGCACTCGTATTACGACGATTGGTTCCTCACCGGCCTCAACGTGCGCGAGGATCACGGCGCGGACATCGCCATCATCTACGAAGACCCGGCGCGCGACACCGACCGCAACCGCGACCTTAGCCTGCTCGGCCTGGCGACTGTGCTCGACAACACCTTCCTCATCGGCAGCGACTGCCGACAAACGGCGGCGGGCCGCGATTGCGCCGCCGGGCAAGGTGATGGGCAACGCGACCTCGTCATCCGCCGCAACAATCCCACGTCAACCTCGCGTGAGTTGGGCGAGGTGTTCGATCACACCCGCAACGGCGGCGCGACCGAAGTTGAGCCGTGGGGCCTGCCAAACGTACTGCGCGTGGATGTCGCCGGGTACGACTCGCGCGATGCCGCCCTCATCACCACGGCGATGACGGGCACGCTGCGGGTGCTCAACGTCTTCACCGCCTCCGTGCCCATCACCCCCACGCTGATGTTCGCGCGCGAGGAGCGGGCGCGCACGCTCAATCTTGAAGAGCTGGGCCTGGGGCAAAGTGTGGAGTGGCAGGGCGGGCAACTCACTCTGCGGATGAACGCCGGCGGCCCGGCGGGAAGCCGCCCGGTGGAAACGGCTAACGGCCTGTCGTGGGCGCTGTACCGCTTTGTGGGCGGCGCATGGGAGCCGCTGCCCCGCGAGCAATGGTGGGAGGAGATCGCGCGCCGCTACGCCACCCAACGCGAAATCGAAACCGGCGAGAACTTCGGCGCGCTGCTGGCAGTGGAGGCCTATTACCTCGGCCTCGGCAACGGCGTCGCCAACACCGTCCAACTCGGCAACGTGTTGCCCATCCCCTCGGCGCGCAGCCGCTCCGACCCCGACATTCGCGCCGCGCTGGATCGGATTCGACCCGCGCCCGGCGGGCAGGGCGTGGAGTTTGTCGGCAACTTCGCTCTGGCCGTGGTTTTTCCGGATTTGCCGGAGAGCGCCATCGGCAATATCGCCGCGGCCAAATTCGATGGGAAGCAGGCCCCGCGCCTCTTCCGCAGCCCGGAGTTCAAACAATTTCTGGCGCGGTCACGCGCGACGTTGCAGACGGCCAACCGGCTGGGCACGGCCAGCAACGTCGTCGGCGGGATCGGGATGGCATTGGCAATCGCCAACCTCGGCGCCATCGTCGGCAAGGAAGCGGCCGGCCCCGGCCAGCCGAGGTTCGTGCTCACCACACTGAGCAACGCGCTCAACCTCGCCGTGCAGACCGTCAACGCCGTCACCACCGGCATCAGCATCGCGCAGAACATCGCCCTCAAAACGCTGGAGTTGGGGTCGCGCCTGCAAGCCACGCGCGCGGTGCTTGGGGGCGCCAACCTTACGCGCGCCAATGTCGGCGGAGCCGCCATCGGGCTGATTATCTCCGTCGGCTTTATCTGGGGCGTCTTCATCCACACCGTGGTCAGCAACAACATCCAGACCGGCACGCCGGCGTTCAACACGCTGCTGGCCACCGCCATCGCGGCGACGCTCGTGGCCGTGATCTTTTTCGTGCTCGCCCTCACCAACGTCGGGCTGATCATCGTCGCCCTCATCGGCGTGATTGACGCGCTGCTGCAATTGCTGTGCGGGGTGGGGGTGCGCGGGGCGTGCTTCGGCATCACGGCCTGGCTGACCGAGCAGATCGCCAAATTGATCTACGGGTACAGCGCCGCCGTCACAGTGTCGGTGCAGGGCACGCAGTTCGGCCCTCTGGATATCGACCTCGTGTTGCCATCGTTGGGGTTGCGCGCTGGGAACACGCTGGCCTTGCGGTCTACCGTTACCACCACCCTCGTTCACCAGGACCCCGAATCAAGTTTCTACGACGCGGGCACGGTTTATGACGTGGCGCAGTTCTGGTCGGCGTCGCAATTGACGACGAGCAAGTTCAACTACGCTTACAACGCACGCCCCGCCGACATCGCGACGACGTGGACGACCGAGGCCGATCACACGTATGAACTCGAAGGGACGTTCGGCAACGTGGTGTATTCGCAGCAGATGTATCGTGGCCGCGCTGCGCCCAGCACAGTGGTGGGCAGCGTCCGGCTCTTCGCCGGCATCAACGTCGAGCCGACGTTTTTAGTGGCGCAGTACGACCTGCCGGGCGTGGAGTGCGAGCGCTGGCTGAGCTACAGCGACTGCGACTCGAAACGGATCACCGGGGCTTCGGGCACCTCGCTCGATGTCGTACTGGATGTTTTCCCGCCAACGCTCACCGACTTCTACCGGCTGGCTTGGGGCCAGTGGTCGCAGGTGCGCGAGAACTACATCTCCGGCGGCTTCTACACGCGCGATGGGCGGCTGGCGTTTGGCCCGCAGCGCGATTTCGACGGCGACGGTTTGTTGAGCCGCGACTTCGGCGGGAACGACCCCGATGACGCCTACGGCCAATGGGACACCGACGGCGACGGGCTTGCGGACGCCTACGAGTTGACGCAGCGCGCGGAAGGCTTCGCCCTCTCACCCAACGACGACGACACCGACGGCGATTGCCAGCTTCCTAACAACGTCTGCCTCAACGACGGCGAAGAAGAACGGCTCGGCACAAATCCGGCCCAGCTCGACAGCGACGGCGACGGGCTGCTCGACCGCGAGGAGATTGACGGCTGGGCGTTCACCGTCCTCGGCCTCACGACGCGCGCCACCTCCGACCCGCTTAACGACGACACCGACGGCGACGGCATGACCGATAAAGCCGAGCGCGACCTGCATCGCGGCGACCCGGCCAAGTTCCCCTACCACCCGCGCGCGTTCAATCATCAGCCGGTCGCCATCCGCACCGATGCGGGGGGCGTGAACGTCATCGCCAGCGAAGGGCAAACGTTCGTCGCGCCCGGCTCGCACCTGGCGTACACCACCACCGTGCGCAACAACAGCAGCGCGGCGCTGTACGCACAGGGCACGCTCACCGTCGCCATACCGTCCGCCATCGGCGGGAGCACGAATGCGTATCCACTCGACTACTTCGGCGGCGACGAGCGCAGCTTCCGCGCCGATGTGGCCGTCCCGGCGGGCGCCGCCTCCCAGCGGGCCGACATCACCAACAGCGTCTTCGCGCAATTGCAGCCCGGCGACCCGACCGTGAACTACCTCATCCAAAACGGGGTCGAGACGGTCTCGATCACCGAGACCACGCGCCCGCGCCAGTGGTCGGTCGTCACCGCACCGCGCGGGGAGGAGTTCGTCACGGTCGCGGTCGAGGGCGAGGACGTGCGCGGCGGCGGCGAAACCGATCCGCGCTCGGCGCGCGTGGTCTTCCGCACGCGGCGGGCCGGCAACCCGGTCGTGCATGTGCTCGATGACATCAGCGCCAACCTCAGCGGCGCCAGCAGCGTGACCGACCCGCGCTTCGCCAGCCTGTTCGCGGTGGATGTGGCCTGCGCGGACAACGGCAACTGCATGGCTGTGTGGGTGCGGTGGAACGATCAGGGCAGCGGCAACCAACACTACGACGTGCGCGGCGTGATCGTGCCGCTCAACGGCTCGCCCGGCCAGAGCTTCAACGTGGGCGGCGCGAACGACAGCCCGGACAATAGCGAAGATCAAGAGCGGCCCGTCATCGCCAGCGACGGCAACAATTTCATGGCCGCGTGGCTGCATAACTCGTTTTCAATTGCCAACAATCTGCACGCGCGGCGCTTCATCAACACCGGCCAGCCGCTGGTGCAGGAGTTCGCGGCCATCAATCAGGATGGCTCCA
>JBQTJD010000572.1:0-4103 GCA_052387475.1 Anaerolineales bacterium
CGCCAGCGACGCCGCCCCTACGCTGGTCTCGAGGACCCGTTTCGCTTCCGCGCGCTGTAACGCCTTGCGCACTGCGGCTTCGGTTTCCGGTACGACCAGCGCAATCATGTTGCCGCCGCGCCCGCCGCCGGAAAGTTTTGCGCCCAATGCGCCCGCCGCCGTCGCTACTTCCACAAGTTTATCGAGTTCGGGGCACGATACGGTCATCTCACCAAGCAGCGCGTGATTACGCAGCATCAACGCTCCCAAACGAGATGCAGCCTCCGGCGTGGACGCGGTTTCAATCAGCGCCCGCGCTTCGCGAGCGATGTCGCCAATCGAAGCGAACAGCGACTCAAAGCGTTTCGGCTCGCGCCCCCACACCGCGCGCACATCGGCCACTGCGATTTTCGTTGTGCTGGGCAGGCCGGTATCCGCGATCAAAAACTGAAACGGCTGCGCGGCGTGGAACGGCTGCGGCGGCTGGCCTTTGATGAAGAACACCGGCTGGCCGTAAGCGATGACGGTGTTGTCAATGCCCGAGGGCGTGCCGTGCAGCAACTTTTCAGTTTCAAAGACGATGTTGGAAACTTCGTTATTGGTAATTGGTAATTGGAGATGCTGTGCGAGTGCACGCACCACTGCTGTGCACACCGCCGCGCCCGAACCGAGGCCGGAGGCAACGGGGATAGTTGAAGTGATGGTGACCGTGATAGGGTAATCGGTAATAGGTAAATGATAATGCTCGAACGTTAGGCGGATGGCGGCGGCAATGGGATCGTTCGGTGAGGCGTGCTCGAGTCGGTATTGGCGGTTGAGGGTGTGGGCGTGAATCCATATGCCGTCGGTGGAAGTTTCGATGCTGGCCGTGGCCTGCACCGCAGTCACCGGCACGGCGAGCGCCGGTTGGCCGTAGACCACCGCATGTTCGCCGAACAGGATGATCTTGCCCGGCGCAGCGGCGGTCACAGCGCTGGGCGATTGAGGTACAGGATCAGCACGCACGTCAGACCCCACAGCACAACGGTCAGCAATAGTGGCCGGTCGGTGAACACCAGTTCATCCGGCGCACCGCCCTCGCCTTTGATGTGGATGAGGTAGAGATAGCGAAAAATGCCATAGAGCACAAAAGGGATGGTCAGCATCATCGCCCGGTTCTCGGGCAAGTTCTCGGCTGAGAATGTATAAAACGAGTACGCCACGATAGTGGAAGTGGCGACGATGTTGATCAACTCATCGAGGAAGGGCAGCGTGTATTCCTGCAACACCTTGCGCGAGCTGCCTGAACTCGCCTGCATCAGCGCCATCTCGCCCCGGCGTTTGCCAAAGCCGATAAAGAGCGCGGCCAGCGTCATGCAGACGTACAGCCAGGGCGAAATCGCCGAGCCAATCATCACCGCGCCGCCGACCACGCGCAACAGGTAGCCGGAGGCCAGAAAGAGCACATCAATCAGTACGATGTTCTTCAGCCAGAACGAATAGAGTAGATTGATGATGAGATAGACGACGGCGACAAGCCCAAACCCGAGATGCAACCAGAAGGCCAGCGGCAGACTGACCGCGAGATACAGCGCGACGGCGGCCAGCGCCACACCGGGCCGCAGCACGCCCGAGGCCAGTGGCCGATGGCGCTTCTTCGGGTGCTGGCGATCCTTGTCCATATCGGCCAGGTCGTTGACGATATACACCGTGCTAGAGAGCAAACACAACAATCCAAAGCCGATGAGGGTTTTGAGCGCGGCGTCGGTTTGGAAGAGCTTGTGGTCAAACACCAGCGCCGCGAAGATGAAGAAGTTCTTCACCCATTGCCGGGGACGCATGGTTTTGAGGAGCGCGCGCAACATTCCAGCGATTATAGCTGGAAGGATGAAGGGGAGAATAGTGAGTAGAAAGCGCGGTCGAAGTACAATGCCGTCAGTGGCTGATGTGCTACTTTCCACTGGCTACTCGCTATGTCGAAAACCCGCCTCGACCAACGCCTCGTCCAACTCGGCCTCACTCCCAGTCGAGAGCAAGCCCGTCGCCTGATCATGGCTGGTGAAGTGCTGGTGGATGGGCAGAGAGTGGATCGGCCGGCCGCAAACGTCAGCGATGAAGTTGCCATTGTATTGAAGGTCAAGCCCCGTTTCGTCAGCCGAGGTGGCGAGAAGTTGGAAGCTGCGCTCACGCATTTCGGCCTTGAGGTGGCCGGCCGGGTGTGTGCGGATGTGGGGGCCTCGACCGGCGGTTTTACCGATTGTCTGTTGCAACGCGGCGCGGCAAAGGTGTACGCCATTGATGTTGGGCACGGCATCCTCGACTATCGGCTGCGCACCGACCCGCGCGTCGTCGTCATGGAAGACACCAACGCCCGCTACGTGCCGCAACCTCCGGAGCCGGTCTCATTCGTCTCAGTGGACGCCTCTTTCATTTCACTGAAGTTGCTCCTGCCCGTAGTCAAGAATTGGTTTGCCTCAGCCATCGGCTATATGCCATCTGCCATTTGCCTCATCAAACCCCAGTTCGAAGCGGGCCGGCGCGACGTGAGCAAGGGTAGCGGGGTGATTAAGGACTCAGCCGTGCATCGCCGCGTGTTGGCTGATGTTTTACAATCCGCCGAGTCACAAGATTTTGGTGTGAGCGGGTTGCTGCGCTCGCCCCTCGTCGGCCCGAAAGGGAACGTGGAATTTTTGGCGTGGCTCACCTACCCTCCCGTTTCGCCTCCGACTGATCTCGCGGCGCTGATCGCCGCCGTCGTTCCCGCTGACGAAGCGGGCGTCTGAATCAACGCTGCATGCTATACTCCCGCCAACTTTATTCAGGAGCACGGCTATGACCCTCGCGCAAGGCATTGACGTTTCGGTCTTTCAAAAAACGGTGAGTTGGAGCCGGGTCGCCAGAGCGGGTATTTCTTTCGTCTTTGTGCGCAGTTCGTTTGCCGGCGTCGTCGATGGCATGTTCGCCAAGCACTGGCCGGGCGCGCGTGACGCCGGCCTGTTGCGCGGCGCGTACCATTTCCTCGTGCCGAATATCGACCCGCGCAAGCAGGCCGATGTCTTCATCAATAATCTCAAAGCCGACCCCGGTGAACTGCCGCCGGTGCTGGATTTGGAGGAAGGCTCGGCCAAGATCACTAGCCCCTCCCAATATGCGGAGTTTGCGCTGGCGTGGCTGACGGCGGTGGAGGCCGCGCTGGGCAAGCGCCCGATCATTTACACCGGCGCCGGTTTCTGGGATTTCAAAATGCCCGTCAACATGCAGTACCCGGCGTGGGCCCCGTCTTACGCGCTATGGACGGCGAGCTACCCGATGCGTGATAGCGCGCCGGCGCTTGATCAAATTGCTGCGGCCAAATTCAAGCCGCGCATCCCCAAGAGTTGGACCGCGCATACGATCTGGCAGTACAGCGAGCGCGGGCGGGTGGATGGCGTCACCGACCCCAACGGCAAACCGGGCAACGTGGATTTGAATGTCTTCCGCGGCTCGTTCGATGAGCTGAAGGCCTGGGCGCAACCGCAATCTGTGCCGCTGGTCGATATTCGACAGTTCACCAATATGCAGGTCATCGCCGCCTTTGTGCGGGCCTTTGGCCGCAACGGCAGCCGCGTGCTCGACGACGCCGGCCTGCTACCGCAACTCACCGCCGCCCCCTCCGCCAGCTACAGCGGGCCGGCCATCGCTGAGATTCAGAACTTAACCCCTGAGCAGGAACTGGCGCTTAGTTCGGCGCTGAAGGAAACGACCTTGGGCTGAACACAGACCGAAGCGTATCGCTCCGGTTTTTATTTGAGTTTGGCCAGCACTTTACTCAACTCTGCATTCAAGGCTGCGTAGCCTGCCTCATTGATGTGTAACTCGTCCAGCGCATAATCGGCGCGTAGTTTGCCGCCGCTCTGTAAAACCGCATAGGCGTCGAACAAGATAACGCGTTCCGACTCCAACGCTCGCAAGTCAGTATTGACCTCGCTCACTGCGCGGGCGACATCCTCCGACCAAAACGGCTAACGAACAAGTGGCACATCTCCGACCGGGAAAATCGTTGTCACGATTACCATCGCGCCGAGTTCGACGGAACGGTTCACGATCTCGCGCAAGTTGGCCTTGCAATTGGCGATGATGGCCTCTTTCTGTGCAGGGAAGAGGGG
>JBQTJD010000573.1:0-2180 GCA_052387475.1 Anaerolineales bacterium
TTTCGCCGTCACCTTTACCAGCAACATGCTCTTTATGGTCGAAGTCACACGATTACGAATGGCCCAAGATCGCCCACCCGGCCTCGGCCAGCCTCACGGGCTAGCGCCGCTCCTGCATACCGCTCCAACACGCTCGCTGGTGCGGGAGCGACTCGCGGACATGGTGTGCAGCAAATTAGGCCAATTGCCGCCGCAACACAGGAATATCCTTCTGGTCGGTGTTGAGGCCCCAAGCCTAACTCACGACACCCTGCGCGCCGCCATGCTCCACCTCCAACAACGGGCAGAGCGCAATGACGCTGCGGTTGTGCAACGGCATCAGTTTCGCGATCGCGCCGACTTCTTCCGCCACTATCAGCGGTTGAGTGAACTGCTCGTGCGCGGGCCGGAGCTGCAAGCCGACGAACCGGTGATGGGTTGGGTCAATCCGCAGGCGAAATATCCGTTACCGGGCAAGGTCCGAACGGCCCTTTACCGCAGCTATAGGCTTTAGTCTCACACGTTCAATTCCTTCAGCGTGCCGGTGGTCATGAAGATGACGCGCTCGGCGATGCTGGTGACCCGGTCGCCGAGACGCTCGAGGTTGTGCCCGCACCTAAGGTGCGTGACGGAAATTCGAGCGCTCCGGCGTTCAGTTATAATGACAGCGTTGGTCACAGTGCCCAACAAATCAGGAGGCAGCCATGCAGCTCATCAACCACCGTTTGCACAAGGACGACGGCACACCTTATCCGTTTACGGCCACCCCCAACTTTGATAACAAGAAACTCAAAGCCAAATATCTCGTGATGCACTACACCGCCGGTTCGAGCGCGCAGTCCGCCGTCGAGTGGTTGTGCAATCCGGTAGCCCTCGCCTCTGCGCATCTGGTGATCGGGCGGGACGGTGGCGTCACGCAGTTGGCCGATTTTGATCGAGTGACCTGGCATGCCGGGCCAAGCCAGTGGGAGGGGCTGGTAGACATGAATCGACACTCGATTGGCATCGAGCTCGACAACGCCGGCCGGCTGGTTCGCGAAGGCAATCGCTGGATGATTTGGAGCAAAACGAAAGAATACAGTGGGGATGAGGTCATGGAAGCCGTTCACAAGAACGAAGGCTCCATGCGCGGTTGGCACACCTACACGGCTGAGCAACTGGAGGTTGCGCTGGAAGTCGCGCTGCTGCTGGTCCGAGAGTACAAGCTGCTCGACGTGATTGGGCATGATGACATCTCGCCGCGGCGTAAGTGGGACCCCGGGCCGGCGTTTCCGATGGAGAGCTTTCGCGGCCGGGTGGTGGGACGACAACAGTCCAAACCGGCGCTGCTCATCGTCGCGACCGATTTTCTCAATATACGCACTGGGCCTGGCCCGCAACATCCGACTATCCCCGGCGGGCCGCTGACCAAAGGCGTTCACGTGGAAGTGATCAAGATCGAGCAAAACTGGCGCTACGTTCGCGTCCATGACGTTGTGAATAGCATTAACGACCTGGAGGGTTGGGTGAGTGGTTTCCACCTCGAGCGAGAATGAAACCAGTTGCCCTCAGCACAAAACGAAAGCCCCGTATTTCTACGGGGCTTTCTCTTTTTCGATCCGGAGTATTTCGTAGCGGCCAGCTAAGTCCTCACACGTTCAATTCCTTCAACGTACCAGTGGTCATGAAGATGATGCGCTCGGCGATGTTGGTGACGCGGTCACCGAGGCGCTCAAGGTTGTGCCCGCACCACAGCAAGTATGTGCCCGGCGCGACGTTGGCCGAGTCGCGGGCCATCAGGGCGATCAGCTCGTCAAAGACCTGCTTGTACATGGCATCCACCACATCATCCTCGGCGGCGATGCGGCGGGCGGCCTCGGCGTCGCGGGCGATGAAGGCATCCAAGCTGTCGCGGAACATCTTGCGCGCGGCATCGGCCATCGGCAGCAAATCCACCAGCGGCTTGGCCGGCGCAGCCTTGCCCACACGGATGACGGTCTTGGCGATGCCGGTGGCGTGATCGCCCATGCGCTCGATGTCGGTGACGATGCTGACCAGCGCCATCGCGGTGCGCAGGTCACCGGCGGCGGGCTGTTGCGTCGCGATCAGCCGCAAACACTCCTCCTCGATTTTGAACCGCAATTCATTGACAACGGCGTCGTCGTTGATGACCTGTTGCGCGAGGTCGGAGTCTTGCGTGATGAGCGCTTGCATCGCCCGTT
>JBQTJD010000574.1:0-5801 GCA_052387475.1 Anaerolineales bacterium
ACGCCGAAATCGAGACGGTCGGAGCGGGCGATCAGGGCATGATGTTCGGCTTTGCCTGCAATGAAACCGAAGCGCTCATGCCGCTGCCGATTTACCTCGCGCACAACCTCAGCCGCCGGTTGGCCGAGGTGCGCAAGAATGGCGCCCTGCCCTGGCTGCGGCCCGATGGCAAGAGTCAGGTCACCGTCGAATACGCCTATGGCAAGCCGAAGCGGGTGGACACGGTCCTCATCAGCACCCAGCACGCGCCGGAGATTTCACAAGAAGCCATCCGCGCCGCCATCATCCAGCACGTCATCATTCCCGTCATCCCAGCCAATTTGCGTGATGACGCGCTGCGGATTTTCGTCAATCCCACCGGCCGCTTTGTCATCGGTGGGCCGATGGGCGATTCGGGCGTGACGGGCCGCAAGATCATCGTGGACACTTACGGCGGCATGGCCCGCCATGGCGGCGGCGCGTTCTCAGGCAAAGACCCGACGAAGGTGGATCGCTCCGCCGCGTACGCCGCGCGCTGGGTGGCCAAAAACGTGGTGGCCGCCGGCCTGGCTGATCGTTGCGAGATTCAAGTAGCCTACGCCATTGGTGTCGCGAAGCCATTGAGCGTGAACGTCGAGACCTTCGGTACCGGCAAAATTCCGGATGAAGCCATCGCGCAGCTCATCAACGAGCATTTCGATCTGCGCCCCGGCGCCATCATCCGCGACCTGAATCTGCGCCAGCCCATCTATCGCAAGACGGCGGCCTACGGCCACTTTGGCCGCACCGACATCGAAGCCCCATGGGAAAGCACAAGCAAAGCCGAGGCGCTCAAGCACGCGGCGCTGGCCGTGGCGTAAAGCGTGATGCGTGACACGTGATCCGTCATGACGTTTCACGCCGTACTGGAATTTGATCGAGCGTTGCCTGCCGCGACGCTCGATTCACTTAATCCGGATTTGAAGCGAGTGTGATACAACTGCCCGCAACCGGAGATTGATGGATGCAATTAACTTCGAGGTTCAAGAAGATCATGGCCGGATCGGGGACGGCGTTTCTAGCCCTGCTGGCGCACACGTTGTGGCGTCCCCGTGGACGGCGACAATATCCGGCTGCCGACACGCTTCTGCTCGCACACCCCGAACTGGCGCTGCCCGAACGGTTCATCGAGTTGAAGAATGGCTTGAACTTTCGCGACGCCGGCGGCTACCGCGCCACGGTTGAGCGCACAGTGCGCTTGGGCCGCCTGTATCGTTCGGGAAGTTTGGCCGAACTCTCGGACGCCGATCTTGAGACGTTGAGCAAGCTGAGGCTGAAGTTGATTTGCGATTTGCGTACGCCGGGTGAAGTGGCGCGCGGGCCGGGCCAGCTAACCGAAACGTTGCGGGCCGGCTACATCAACTTGCCCGCCTACGTACAAAACAACTATTCGGATTGGCTGCGGACTGCCCTCTTCCGCCGCCACGCGCTGGATGATGTGATCGCCGACGGCTACTTGCGGTTGGTGGATCAACACGCGCTGAAGTTGGGCCGGGTGCTGAAGCGACTGGCTGACCCCGACAATCTGCCTGCGCTTGTCCATTGCACGGCGGGCAAAGACCGCACCGGGGTAGTGGTGGCGTTGCTGCTTGCGGTGCTGGGTGTGCCGGAGGAAACCATCCTGGCAGATTACGCCCTTAGCAACTCCGCGTTCGACCGCATCTGTCACATCTCGCGCCGCGACATCCAGCGCATGCACAACGTCGGCATCACCGAGAACGAAATCATCGCCATCATGAGCGCCAACCCGCTGAACCTGCGCCGCATGTTCGCGCATCTGCGTGCGCGCTACGGGTCGGTGGAGCACTATCTGCTCACAGCCGCCGGGTTGAGCCTGGCCGAACTACAACGCTTGCGTGAGAATTTTCTGGAGGCGACCGGCGGGTCGCGTGTGGAACACGCTCCTACGGTATAATCGCGGCGGTCTATTTCAAGGAGGAGTTTTCCATGCTGACCAAACGCAAATTGCCCAAGGGCAACATCCGGGTGATGTTTGCCATGCCTGCTCTGGAAGGTGTGACCACCCTGTATCTCGTCGGCGACTTCAACAACTGGAGCGTGAACGAGCACCCGATGAAGCAGGCCGCCGATGGCTCGTGGAGCCTCGGGATGTCCATCCCGGCGGGCCATAAGTATCAGTACCGCTACTTCGCCAACAACGCCACCTGGCACAACGATTGGCAAGCGGACGCCTACGCGCCGAATGAGCACGGCACCGACAACTCGGTGCTCGACCTCACCGTGGCGGGACTGCCCACCGCCAAACCCAAGAAGGCCCCCGCCGCCAAAAAACCGGCGGCCCCACGCAAAAAGAAAACCGAATAAAACAAACCGGGCGCACTGAGCGCCCGGTGTCGTTTAGAAGCCCAGGTGACTGTCACCGGGCAGCAAAAGCCTGAATATGAAAGCACAGCGTTGCCCGGTGACAGTCACCTTAAGAGGAGGCTGGGCTTTATCGCTGGAACAGCGCGAAGTCCAAATGCTCCCACGTTTGTGAGGGCGGGGTGATGACGCGCACCGGCCGGCCATTGCACGCCGCAAAGGTCGGCCCGTAAACCCATTGACCGTTGACAATCAGATCCTTTTAGTTGTAATCTACCTCCAGTCGGTGGAGGGGTGCATAGCGCGTCGCATTCCTTCTTTGGGAAGTTCACACCCTGGAGGATTAAAGCCATGCGTATCCCTAGACTCCTTGTTAATGCGGCGATAGCGCTCACCCTGGCGCTAGCTGTCAGCCTGGCAACGCCAAGACCGGCTGCGGCGATTATCCACGAAATTATCGCCGCGATGTGTAGGTCCGGCGGAGAAGAGGTCGTACCTCCTGGACAGACCAGGGGTGGCCAATCCTTCGCGAGAGCGCTTCAGGCGACCGGGTTCATTACGTCAATAGATTTCTCCAATCCTACCAGGGTCGTCGTCAATTTCGACCCGACAGTTCCGAATTCCAAGTTCAGGTCGGCGGGGTTTGACTTGACGATCCCTGACGGGATAGCCCCTGGTGTTGATCTGGTCCTTAGCCCGCTCGTCATTCCAGACGAAGATTTTGCTGCTCACGCGAACTGCCACAACTTGAATCCCTAGGTATTGCATAGGCTCCCGACTTGTGACGCCAAGTCGGGAGCCCTCTTATCGTGGCGTAGGGTCGGCACCTCGTTGCTCCCTGTTTCTGCGGCAGGGCTTCGCCAGCCCGCGTCCTATTCTGGTTTCCATCGCCCGCCAGGGTCTTCACGGCTTCCACGGCCTTCGCGCACCTTCAATCGGCCTCAAATCGGATTGACTTCTGCTTCGGTTGTGCTCTGGTCAGACCCGGTAAACAATTACTCCAGCGCCGGGCTAATGATGGCGATAAACCTTATTCAATCATAGCCCATATCATCGCAGGAACAGCGCGAAGTCCAAATGCTCCCACGTCTGTGAGGGCGGGGTGATGAGACGGATCTTCCCATCCGTCTGTGCCTGCATCAGCGAGAAGTCCAGCAAATCATTGCTTAACAGAGTCTCCGCGTCCAGCACATCCACCTCGCTGGCCAGCAATGCATCAATCACGGCCTCGTGTTCTAAAAATTTGACGATGATGTTAGGGGTGGCCGGCGGCCCGGCGAAGTAATGTGGATTGGCCTCCAATACCATCTCTTTGCCAAACTCCCACTTCACCATCCGGTATGGCCCAACACCCAGCGGATAAGCGTTTACTTCGCGCAACGTCCCCCACTCAGTGGGTGACACATCAACGAGCCGGCGTCCATCGCCGATGATTTGATGGGCCGGCAAACGGCTGAACGGCGGTAAGACGTATTGCGAGTCGTCGTAGCCCGGCATGTATGTCACCGCGTACGCCCTGTCGCTGAGGAATTCGACTCGGGCGATTTGAGCGCAACGCAGGTTGGTGTTCCAGAACTGGGCGACCCCCGTCTGCGGGTCACACTCAATTCGATAGGCGAACTCGTAATCGGCTTGGGTGACGGGCGTGCCGTCCGACCACGTCAGCCCATTCACGAATTCGTACGTCACGGTGAGCTGCCGCAGTACGAGCGGGTCGCCGGTGAATTCCACTTCGTTGCTGCCCGCGTCGCGCACGCGCACGCCGGGCGTCAATTCCACCGCTTCTCCGCCCACGTCCACGACCGATGAGCCATCCACCACTACTATTTCGGCGCTGACCGCCGCGCCGCTTGCGAGCGTCGGCATCTTCGTCAGCATTACCGGCTGATAGTCGTAGCTGAAGTGCGTGTAATCAACGCCGGTGATGAGGCGGCGGAGTTCTTGCGCAACATACGCAATCTCCGGCGTCGCCAGAGTTGCCGGCTCTCCATCTTCCCCAATGACGATGGTGTCGTGTCCCGGGATGCGCCACTGCGCGGCATTCCAGGTCGGGTACACCTCGGTGCCATCCACTTGAAAGTTTTCGAGGGCGGCGTTGACGGCGAAGAAAGCAGGGCGGAAAAAGAGCGGCAGGTTGGGCACATCGTCGGCCATCGCGATTTGCACGGCGGCATACGCCGCGCGTCGAGTCTCACGGTCGAGCGCGGCGGTGGCCGTGCGGATGGCAGTGTCCGCCGTCTCGTTACACCAGCCCGCGTAATTTTGTCCCTGCCAGTTGTTCGCGGGCGATGGAATGGAGTCGCACGAATACAAGTCGCGCCCACCGGGATCGTCCTCCGCCACCCACGCGAAAGCGGCGATCTCGAAATCGCGGCGACGCAGCCCGGTGCTCGCGCCGAACAGCCACGCGCCGGGCGTATGGAAGCGAACGATGCGGATGCCGCACGCCTTCATTTGCTCCTCCCACACTTCCGCCCACATGCGCCGGAACTGCGCGTCGGTTGTGGTCAGCATCAGGGCAAGTTCATCGCCGCTCGCATTCACGCGATCATCCGCGCCCTCGGTCAGCGTCCAGCCCGCCTCCTCCAGCAGCGCCGCGCCTTGCGCCGGATCGAAGGGATAACGCGCGATATCGGGCGCATAGGCCCAATGCTCGCGCGGGATGAACGAGTCAGCCTCGAACGAGGCGGTGTCGGTCACCCACGGATAAGCGGCACGGAGCAGGCCGGCGCGGTCGGTGCAGTGGGCGATGGCCCGCCGCACGCGCACATCGCTGAGGATGGGATGCGGCGCGGTGAATGGCTCGGGCGTGACCGCGATGGTGACGACCTCCGTCACGAATACTTCGGCGATGCGCGTCACTTCCACTTCGGTCACGGCGGTGGCCGGGATTGGCTGCGCGGCTTGCCGGCTGAGAATGGCATTGAAGGTGAAGCCGATGAGGGCCACAAGGGCGACGCTGCCCAGCACCCCCGCTGCGCTGACGACCTGGCCTCGCAACTGCGCAGCACGGGCCTGAGTGCGCAGGTTTTTACTCACCGCCTCAGGAGTAGGTTCGGCGTCCCACCGGGCGTGCATCGCGCGGCGCAGCGCTTCATCGAGTTGTGAGTCGTCGTGAGGGTCGCGTTGGGGCATCATCGTCGGGGCCTCACCGCCGCATGGGTCGGGAGACGCCCCATCGGGGCGTCTCTACACAAACCGCAATCGTAGAGACGGGCCACCGGCCCGTCTCCGGTAGTCATGGCAATGTCAATCAAAATTTTTCCGCTGCAATTCGGCGCGGATGCGGCCGCGCGCGGTGTGCAAGCGCGAGTGCACCGTGCCTTCGCTGATTTCCAAAATCTTCGCAATCTCCGCCGTCGGCAAGTCGTGATAGTAATGTAGTCGACCCTGAAAAAGGGAGAACGGAGATACGTCGTTGAAAAGACGCGTGCAGCTTGAAAGTGGGCTGCCAGAAACTG
>JBQTJD010000575.1:0-27638 GCA_052387475.1 Anaerolineales bacterium
GGCGGCTTCGTCAGGGTCAGCGCGCGTTCGCGATCGGCCTGTAGCCAGTGAGTGAGCGCATCTTCCAACGTGGCGCGTGGCTCGGCTTGCCAATCCAATCGTTCAAGCGTCAGTGTTACGTCCTCGCGCACAAACTGCATCGGCTGCTTGAGGTTCTCCCAGGCGAAGCCCACGCGCAGCATGGCGTGCCGGTTCACCACCGCCTGCCAGGCCTGCTCAAGCGCCGATACATCCAGTGCGCCCGGAAGCGCATACACCAGTTGATTGATCAGCACCTCCGACCTGGGCGCGGGCGCAAGCGAAGCTTGCGCTTGAGAACGCGGAACAGTAGTTCCGAGCGGAACAGTAGTTCCGGCGCGATGCGGCGCGGCCCGCGAGTGCACGAGCATCAACTCCTGCATCGGAGAGAGCGGGAAAATATCGGCGACGTTTTTCATCGGGTGCGCTACTCGGCCTGCTCCAGCAACTTCGCCAACTGTCCGAAGTCTTCCTGATCCAGCGCCGCGAGCGGGAAGTCGGAGGCCGCCAATTCACCCGCCTCCGGGTTCACGCAATGCGCGATGAGCGCGCACAACGCGGCGAGGTAATGTTGGCTCAGGCGTTCGACCGTCTCAGGGCGGTGCAACCGCTCGCTATACGTCCATTCAATCTCAAGCTCGCCATCGCGCACCCAGATGTTGACATCCATCACATAGCGGCGCGGATCGTTCTGATCACGCGCCAGGCCACTCGGCTCATCTGCCAACGCGAAGGTGTTGGAGGCCGGCAGGAGCTGAGCCGACTGGCCCATATAATTGAAGACAATCTCCGCCTGACCCACCGGCCGGAACGTGGCGTCTTCGCGTAGATGCAAGAGCAATCCATGGCCGATGCCGTTGTTGGGGATGGCACGCAATTGTTCTTTGATCGCGACGATTTGCTGGCCGACCTCTGCCGCCCGATCCAGCGTGAGGGCGACCGGGTACACCGAGGTAAACCAGCCCACCGTGCGCGAGACATCCGCCTCCTCGAACAACGCCTCGCGCCCGTGGCCTTCCACATCCACCAGCAGCGTCGAGGTCTCCGTCCATTCGGTCAGCGTCTGCGCCAACGCAGTCAGCAACAACTCCGGCACGGTCAGCCGATAGCCCTTGAGCGCCTCGCTCAGCAACAGTCGGGTATCGTCCGCCCTCAGCGTTGCGCTCACCCGTCGCGCCGAGCCGAACACATTCGGCGCGTCCGCGTCATCGCGCGGCAGCGCGTCGAAGCGTTGGCTAGCACGCTGCCAATACTCGATTTCCGAATCGAGCGCGGCTGAACGCGCGTAGTCGCGCAGCTTGTGACTCCACTGCTGGAAGGACGTGGTTTTGGCCGGGAGGGTCACCGGCGCTTTGCGCGCGAGTTGCTCGTATACCGTCACCCAGTCTTCGAGCAGGATGCGCCAGGAGACGCCGTCGGTGACGAGGTGATGGACGATGATGAGCAACCGGCTGCCCAGCCCCGCGCCAAGATCAAACTGCGCCACGCGGAACACCTCGCCTTTCGCCAGGTCGAGGCTGCGATGCAACTGAGTGGCCGCAGCTTCAATCGCGTCGCGGTGTTCGGTGGCTCGTTGTCCGGAGAGATAGAAATAGCTGAACGGCAATTCGATAGGCAGCGGCAATTGCTCAGCCTGCCAGCGCCCATCCACTTTCACAAAACGGGTACGCAGTGCATCGTGCTGGCGTAAGAGATGGTGGACTGTTTCGCGGGCGGCGTTTTGATTGAGCGTCATCACGGATCGCAGCAGCACTGCCTGGTTCCAGTGATCGGGAGTCTTGAGCGGCTGATCGAGCAGCCAGTATTGAATCGAGGTAAGTGGCGCCGGCCCGGTGACCAGCCCCTGTTCACTTTGCGCCGCTGAGGCGTCGCTGGCGATGAGGGCCAGTTCAGCAATGGTCGGATAGTCAAACACCTGTTTGGGTGTGATTTGCAACCCGGCCTGCCGCGCCTTGGCCACGATTTGAATGCTGAGGAGCGAGTCGCCGCCGACCTCGAAAAAGTTGTCGTGGACGCCGACCAACTCCATCCCCAACACACGCACCCAGATTTGGGCCAGCGTCGTCTCAGCCGGGGTACGCGGTGCGACGAATGAGTTGTCGTTTCGATCTGTCGCCTGCTCCGGCTCGGGCAGCGCCTTGTAATCCACTTTACCGTTGGGCATGAGCGGCAAGGTGTCCAGCACCACGACGTTCGAGGGGATCATGTAATCGGGCAGCGTCGGCTTGAGAAAACTTCGCATCGCTTCCGGCGTCGGCGCGAGTTGATCGGGATTCGGCGTGACATACGCGACGAGGCGCTGAGCGACGCTCCGCTGTTCGGTGCTCAGGCGTTTGACCAGCGCGGCTCGCTGCTCAGGCGATAGTTGTTGAAGACGTTGAAGCAGGTCAGTCATAGATCATCACTTTATGGCTTTGATCAGCACCATCGAGTCCGCCCAGATTGTGTCGCGGCTATCCGGCGGGACGTTGAGCGGCGACAACACCGTCAGCGTGAATGCGCTGAAATACTTGAACACCAAGCGTTGATGCGCGCGGCTGAACGAGTCGATCTCGTTGGTGAGATACGTGAAGACCCCGCCCGGCCGCAGATGCGCCGCGGCCGTCGGGAAGAAGTGCTCGGCAAAGGTCACGCTTTGCACTACCGTCTCGGCGTACTCGTCTTCGTTGAGTGGGTACGTGTGGAAGAAGACGCCATCATACTGGCCCATCTGATCGGTGACGTCTTGCCAGCGGCCATGCAGCAACCGAATGTCACGCGCCGGATATTGCACCCGCCAACGATGGTAACGCTCGACGACCGAGTCATTGCACTCCACGACCGTGTGCGATTTCAC
Source organism: Anaerolineales bacterium (assembly GCA_052387475.1). Lineage (GTDB taxonomy): Bacteria > Chloroflexota > Anaerolineae > Anaerolineales > UBA6663 > JANWXR01. Next base: position 2,855 of record JBQTJD010000575.1, read on the forward strand.
GCCGCAGTCTTGAATGAACTGCGAGGAGACGCCGCGGCCAAAACCGACCTCGAGCACGTCGCCATGCGTTACGGTGGCGATCTCGGCCATGGCCCGCATCACCGGGATCTGCCAGTCCTCCATGATGTCGTCGTCGGTCAGGTCTATCTGGGTGCGCTCGTGAATCGCCACGGCCTCCTGCCCGGGGATGAAGCGGGCGGCGGCTTTGTGAAGGCTGTTGAGATCATCCGTGACTTCGCTCAGCAGCTTGTTGAGCAGCCAGTTGCGTTGCGTCGGGCGCGGCGGCGCGATAAACTGATCGTTGTGGATGACGAGCGAGAGTTCAAAATCCTGGGTGCGTTTGAGTTTGCGGATCATGCCGCCACCTCCGCCAGCAATTGAAGCGCGCGATCCTCGCCCAGGGCAGCCAGTTCTACCGCCAGCGTTTCGACATCATCGGGATCCAGTGGCGAGCCACTGCCCACTGGGGCAACGCTACGTGCCGCGACAACCGCTTCCCGCACAAAGGGATGCTGTTCGAGCGCCGCTTCAATCTCCTCCAACTCAATTCGGTAGCCCCGAATCTTTACTTGATGATCGGCCCGGCCCAGAAATTCAAGATTGCCGTCGGGAAGATAGCGCACCAAGTCGCCGGTTTTGTACAGACGCCGGCTGTCCCATTCCACAAATCGCTCCGCCGTCAAATCAGGCCGGTTCCAGTAACCGGCGGTCAAGCCGTCGCCGGCGATATAAAGCTCACCCGCTACGCCTATCGGAACTGGTTGAAGGTGCGAGTCGAGCACATGCGCCTGCATGTTGGAGATGGGCCGGCCAATGGGGACGGCGCGCTGAACGTCGGGTGGGATGCGATAGACGGTCGCCCACACCGTTCCCTCGGTCGGGCCGTACTCGTTGTACAACGTCGCCTGCGGCAGGGCCGCGTAATGCCGCTGAACGAGCGGGGGCGTGCAGGCCTCGCCCGCCACGATCACGCACCGCAACGAATCCAACTGGCCCGGCGCGGCAAACTCCAACACGACGTTGTAAAGCGAGGGCAAGGCCAGTGTGTGGGTGACGCGCCAGCGTTCGATGCAACTCAAAACGTGATGCACATCCTTCTCGCCGTCCTGTTCGGGCAGGCACAACGCCCCGCCCTGACACAGCGCCCAGAATATCCCGGCCACCGAACTATCGAACGCAAACGAAGACAGCAACAAATACCGCTCGGCGCGTTCGGGATAGTAATCAAAGCGCGCAGTGGTGGAATGCACCAGATTGCGATGCGTGATCGGCACGCCCTTGGGTTTGCCGGTTGAGCCGGAGGTGTAGATGATGTAGGTCAAAGACTCTGATGTGGTCTGTGCGTTCGGCTGTGAGATTGGAGATTGGGAGAATTGGGCCACATCGGAGTCGAGGCACAACACGGTCGCCTTGGTCGGCGGTAGATCGTCGCGCACACTATTTTGCGTGAGCACGACCGGCGCACCTGTATCCGCCAGCACAAAGGCGAGTCGCTCGCGTGGGTAGGAGGGGTCGAGCGGCACGTAGGCCCCGCCGGCTTTGAGGATACCCAGCATCCCCACGAACATGTCGAACGAACGCTCCACGCACAGGGCCACTGGTGTGTTCGCGCTGACGCCGAGCGACTGAAGATGGTGCGCGAGTTGATTGGCCCGTTGATCAAGTTCGCGGTAGGTCAAGCGCTGATCTTTGAACAGGATAGCCGGCGCATCCGGTGTTTGTTCAGCATGTTGTTCGATGAAGTGCTGGATCAGGGCGTCGCGCGGATAGTCATGTCGGCGGTTGTTCCAATCCACCAGCATCTGCCGGCGTTCAGCTTCGGTCAACACAGACAGATCGCGCAACATCGCGCGCGGCGCGGCGGTCATACGCGCCAGCAGCGTTTGTAGATGCAGCAACAGTTGATCGGCCAATTCGGGCGCATAGCGGGACTGGTCGAAGATGAGATACAACTGCAACGCCGCGCCGGGCACGACCAACACGGCCAGCGGGAAGTTGCTCTGCTCGACATGCCGCACGTCGTCGACGCGTAGGGGGCTGTCGGGTGGGATGAGACCACCCTCGGTCGGGTAGTTCTCGAAGACGACGATGGACTCAAAGAGCGCCTCGCTGCCGGGTATATCGCTCCAGCCGCGCAGGTTTGCCAGAGGTGTATGTTCGTGCTGGCGCAACTGCACATTGCGCGCTTGAATATCCTGAAGCCAGTCGTCAAACGGTGTATCGCCGTTCACCGCGACTCGCAGCGGCAAGGTGTTGATAAACAAGCCGACGCGCGTGTCGGCCTCCGGCAAATCGTACGGGCGACCGGAGAGCGTTACACCGAACAGCACATCGTCAACGCTGCCGCTGTACCGGCTGATGAGCAGCGCCCAGACCGCCTGCATGACCGTGTTCAACGTCACCCGATTCGATTGGGCCAGCGCCTGCAAAGCCGCGCTCAGTTCAGGCGAGAGTGAGACACGCTTTTGTGCATGGCCATTGGTCGCCGTCGCAGGTCGTTCGACGCTCAATCGCGTCGGGGCGCTGAAGCCTTTAAGTGTCGCGCGCCAATACGCTTCGGCTGCGCCCACATCCTGTTGACCGAGCCAGCGGATGTATTCGACGAAGGGGCGCGGCTGTGGTCGTGCAGGCTGGCGCCCCTGGCACAGGACCGCGTAATCAGCCAACACTTCTTTGAGGATGAGGTAGGTGGACCAGCCATCGGTGATTAGGTGATGGAAGCTCCACACAAAGACATGTTCGTCGTGGGCAGTCTGGAAGAGCGCCAGGCGCGTGAGCGGAGCTTTGGTCAAATCGAAATACTGCGCCCGATCATCCCGCAGGAACTGTTCGAGCCGAGCGATTTGCACTTCTGCGGGCGAGGCCCGCCAATCCTCGACGCGCCACGGCGTTTCGACACGCTCACGCACAAGCTGTAATGGCTTGTCGCGTTTCTCCCAGGTGAATAACGTCCGCAGCACCGCGTGCCGGGCCACTGCCAACGCCCAGGCTTGTGTGAAGGCGGCGCGGTTCAACTCACCTCGCAACCGGCAGGCCCACTGCTGAAAGTACACACCGGTCTCCGGCGCTTGAATGGCGTGAAATAGAATCCCGGCCTGCGTCGGCGTCAATGGATACAGTGCTTCGATATTCCCGGTACTCAATTCAATACCCTCGTGCAAGCCGCGCAATGAATTTCGCGGCTGAAATTCCAAAGTACACTTAAGCGTGCGCAGCGCTGCCCAACCCGCTTCAGCGCGTTTCCCTGCGTTCACAGTTCGCCGTTAGCCGCCAATGTCAATCGGCGGTGAAGGCGCGAGCAACTACTATTCCGCAAACTCCGCCAGCAAATCCTGCAACTCATCCGTTTTCAGAGCGGCGTCGGGGAAATCGGCGGGTGTGAGCGCCGCCGCTGCCCGCCGCTCGATCAACGCACGCAACTGGCGCATATAGTCATCGGCCAATCGCTGCACGGTTTCCGTGTGATGCAGCGCCGTGCTGTACGTCCAATCCACCTGCAGGCAGTCGCGGGTGACGTGGGCATTGATCTCAAGTGCATACGAGCGCTGTGAACGCGGCGCGCGCGCGAGTTGTAACGGTTGCGCGAGCCGGAAGCGCGTGGCATCGGCCAGGAGCGTCTCAAACTGACCGAGGTAGTTGAACAATACCGCCGGCTTCGGCTCCGCTGGCAACGCCCCGCTCAAATATCGCAGCACCCCATAGTCAAGGCCGTGGTTGGGCAGCGCGCGGAGTTTTTCTTTGACTTCATTCAACGTCGCCAGCACATCGGCCCGCGCCGGCAGAGTTACGGGATACAAGCTTGTGAACCACCCGACGGTGCGTGAGACATCCATCCCCGCGAACAACTCCTCACGGCCATGCCCCTCCACGGCGAGCGTGATTGTTTCACTGCCCGCCCAATCGCTCAGCGTTTGCGTCAGCGCGGCCAGCAACGTCTCATTGATTTGCGCGCGATGGGCGGCGGACACTTCGCGCAATAACAAGCGCGTCTCTTCGGTGGTGAGGACGACGGAGAGTGTGCGGGCCGAGGCCTGAGTGTTGGCGGAGAATGCCGCCGCGTGATCGAGCGGGAGCGCCGGGGAAGCCGATACCGTTTGCGAGCGCCAATCGCTGAGGTGGGCCATCGCCCGCGACTGAGCGTAGCCGACAAGGGACTCCGCCCAGCGTTTGAACGAGGTGGTCTTGGCGGGCAGCGTGACGGTCACGTCGCGCGCCAATTGATCGTACGCAGTCTCTAAATCTTTGAGCAGCACCCACCACGACACGCCATCCACCGCGAGGTGATGAACGGTGATGACGAGGCGTTGCCGCTCGCCCGCCTGCGCCAGCAGCGCGCGGACGAGTTGGCCTTGCTCCAGGTTAAGCGTGTACGGCATCAGACGCACATGCTCGTCACAGTCGTCGAGGCTCGACAATTGCACTTCGGTCATACAGTCGTTCGGCGGGTCAGCGGGCACGGTCTGCACCCAGCCTGAGGCGGCGTGGACGTAGCGCGCGCGCAACATATCGTGGTGCGATAGCAGATGGCGAAACGCCCCACGCAGCAACGCGGCGTCCATGCTCGTGACGATATCCAGTTGCACCGTCTGGCACCAGTGCTGCGCATCGGTGAAGTTCTGCTCGAAGAACCAGCGTTGTATCGGCGTGAGCGGTACCTCGCCGGAGACCGTGCCTTGCTCGGCGGTCACGGGCGTCGCAGCGACGACAACGCCGGCGAGTTCGGCGATGGTTTGATGCTGGAACAACTGATTCGGCGTGAGAGCCAGCCCGGCCTGATTGGCTTTGGCAATGATCTGGATATTGAGGATCGAGTCGCCGCCCAGCTCGAAGAAGTTGTCGTGGATGCCGACGCGCTCCAGCTTGAGGGCCCTGGCCCAGATGTCGGCCAGCGTGTGCTCTGCCGGCGTGCGCGGCGCGGCATACTCAGCTCCGAGGTTGGGCCGCTCGTCACCGGGCTGTGGCAGCGCGGCGCGATCCACCTTGCCGTTGGGCGTGAGCGGGAACTGTTCGAGCTGGATGAAATACGCAGGCAGCATGTACTCCGGCAGTTCCTTCGCCAAATGGGCGCGCAGTTCCGCCGTCGTCAACGGCTGTTCGCTGACGTAGTATGCGGCCAACCGGTTGACCGCTTTCTCTTCCACCGGCGGCGGCTCGGTGTACCCGATCTGCGCCATCATCTGTGTGACGCGCGCTTCATCAATCTCATCGTCCAACTCATCCAGCGCCTGCGTGCGTGTCTTGTGCCCCAATCGCACATCCCAGCTATACGGCAGGGCGTAGTTGTGGAAGCCACGCTGCTTCTTGTGCAGATAAATGCCGAGGTCGTTGATAAGGCAGTTCGTCGAGCGACCGGTGTCGGCGGGCCGGCTCCACGGCGCGTGCTCGCGCAGGAAGGCGTACATCTCCTCGAGCGGCACGTGGCAGTAGCGATAGAAATCCACAAACTTAATCTGCTCGAAGAGCGCGTCGTCGCGGAACACGTCCACATCCAGCGAGCGCGAAATCGCGTCTTCGCGCCGGTGATAGGCCTTGCGCGCAGCCAGCACCGCTTCGTCAATTAACTCCGGCGTGAAGCTCGGCGCAGTGAAGACCGCCTCCGTCAGCCGCGTCTCGAAGAATTGCCCGCGCGAAAGGCCGGTGATGATGACGCCGATGCCCTGCTCACGCGCCAGGTTGGTGGCGAGGGTGTAGATTGTTTTGAAACAGCCATTGCAGACGTTGCTGAATTGCTTGAGGCTGTCCACGAAGATGGCGTTCATATGCGGCGTCGCGCCAAACACATGATCAACGCCGAGCGCATTGACCACACGGCGGATGTTGGCTTTGGCTTCTTCGGAGATAAAGCCATTCTCGAGCGTGAAGGCCAGCGGCTTGAGGCCCAGGCCAACGAGTTGATACAGCATGTACGTGCTGTCCTTGCCACCGCTCAACAGCACGAGGCAGTCGTACTCCCCGACCCGCGCGGCCTTCATCTGCCTGACGAGGGTGTTGAACTCATCCATCGTTTTGAAGTAGGCCTGCGCTTTGTCTTTGTACGCATCGTAAGCGCGGCAGAAGTTACATACGCTCTCCGCATCGTAGGTCGCGCCCGGGAAGTTGGAGGCCAAGCCGCAGCGGGTGCAGTGATGCACGGTCTCGGCGGCAGGGGTCAGCGCGGATTGGGTGACGGTGACCACGCATTCTTGCACAGCGGGGTGGTGCAGCAACCGCGCTTCGATCTCGCCCAACTCAATCCGCGCGCCGCTGATCTTCACTTGATGATCGGCCCGGCCCAAAAATTCCATCCGGCCCTCAGCCGTCCAGCGGGCGATATCCCCTGTACGGTACAACCTGGCGGGATTGTTATTAGTAATTGGTAATCGGGACTCGAATAACCAATTACCAGTTACAAATTTCTCCGCAGTGAGTGTGGGCCGGTTGAAATAGCCGCGCGCCAAACCATCACCGGCGAGGTACATTTCGCCGATGACGCCCGTGGGCACCGGGTTGAAATGTTGATCCAGAATATAGATGCCGGCGTTGGCGGCGGGCACGCCGATGGGCACCGAGGGCGCGGTGTCGCGCACTTCATCGTAGCGATGGATCATGCACCCGACCGTCGCTTCGGTTGGGCCATACTCGTTGTAGATTTCGACCGCCCTCACCCCCTGAAGCGAAGCGACTCCCTCTCCCAGTGGGAGAGGGGAGAATGCGTGGGTGATGTCGCGCGCCAGTTCGGTCTTGAAATCCTCGCCGCCGACGATGAACTTACGAATGCGGGTGGCGCGCGGGTCACAGTCTTTGATCAGCGCCAGATGTGCGGGCGTGAGCTTGACGACGTCCACCGCGTTGTCTTCGATGACTTTGAAGATCACCATGCCGCGCACGCCGGGGTCTTCGCGATAGACGATGATGCGGCCGCCGGCGATTAGCGGTGTGAAGATCGAAGTAACGGTGAGATCAAACGACAGCGACGAGAACAACGGCCAACTTAATCGCTCACCTTGCGCATATTTCTCATTCGCCCACCAGATGTAGTTGACGAGGCTGCGATGCTCAATCATCACACCCTTGGGCTTGCCCGTTGAGCCGGAGGTGAAAATCACATAGGCGAGGTCGCAAGGTGAGGCAGAGATCGGAGGATTGGTTATTGGATATTGGTCAAGGGCAGCGAAGTCGGCGTCCAGTGTGATGGTGCGGGCGTTGCTCGGCGGAAGATCAGCCGCCAATCGGCTTTGCGTGACAAGCACCGGCGCGGGCGCAAACGAAGGTTGCGCTGGAGAAAGCGCAACAGTAGTTGCGACGCGTAGCGTTTCGGAACTACTGTTCCGCTCGGAACTACTGTTCCGCTCTCTCTCGCCGCTTTGCGGCGCGATCCCCCCCAGGCCTTGTTCAATATCGCCGAGCATAAACGCCAAACGCTCTTTCGGGTTGGCCGGGTCAACGGGCACATACGCGCCGCCGGCCTTGAGCGTGCCAAGGATGGCGATCACGACCTCGACCGAATGCTCCATGTAGAGCACGACGAGTTGATCGGGGCCGACGCCGCAACGGCGCAGGTGCGCGGCCATTTGATTGGCGCGGGTGTTGAGTTCGCGATACGTCAACGATTGCGCGCCGAAACGGATGGCTTCGGCGTCGGGCGTGCGCGCCACTTGCGCTTCGATCAGCTCAACGATGGTGCGGTCAGCGGGATATGGTGACGTGGAGTGGTTGTAATCCACCACCAGCCGCTGGCGCTCGTCTTCCGTTTGCAAACTGAAGGCAGTGAGGCTGCGCGCGCGGTCGGCGTGGAAGGCATCCACCACTTGCAGGAAGTGCTGCATCGCCCATTGCTGTTGTTGGGGATTGAAAGCGCCGGTGTTGAAGTCAAAATGCAGCGCAAAGCTGCCGGTCGCGCCAAAGTCGGCGATTTGCAGACGCAGCAGATGCTGGCTGTCGCCGGCGTCCGCGTGCACCCACTCCACTGTGGGCTGCAGGCTGGCGAAGGACGGGAACTGCACATTGACAAAGTTGAGCAGGACTTCGTAGGCGCGGTTGCGCTCGGCGCGGCTGATGCCGGGCTGGGCATTCGCCAGGCTGAATTGCACCTCGCGCGCCACTTTCTTGTGCAGTGAGAGGAAGGTTTCGTCGGCAGCCAACTCGAACACGAGCGGACCGATCTCGATGAAGAGACCGACGGTATCCTTGAAGGTCGGCGTGGCCCGATTGTGAAACGGCGTGCCGATGACGAGGCGATTCTGCCCGGTCAGCCGGTGCAGGTAAGCGGCGGTGAGGGTGACGAAGAGGTTGTACAGCGCCAGATCACTGCTGAAGGCACGGAAGTCTTTCTCGCCTACCAGCGCTCGCAACCGCGCCGATCGGTCAGGGCCGAGGTCGCATATCCGGCGAACAGTGCGCGAGCTACGCGCGCCCGACAATTTGTCGAAGAAGGCCAACGGCTCGGCAGCGGTGTTTTTGCTCTGCCAGTACGCCTCCGCTTTGGCGAAGGCGGCGCTGGTGCGGAACTCGCGCTCGAATTTTTGATAGTCGGCGTATTGCGGCCACTCGCCTGTCGCCAGTTCGGGTGTGGGGTCGCGGCGCAAACGCTCGTACATCTGCGCCGTGCGTTTGTACACGTTGAGGAAACCGAAGCCATCGGTGATGAGGTGGTGCTGGCTGAGATACCACACGTGCCGGTCGGCGGCTAGCTTCACCAGCGCCGTATCGAATAAGCTTCGGCCGATGTCGAACAACCGCACGCGGCGCTGGTCAAGCCAGTGCATGTACGCGCTCTGTGGGTCGGCCTCGACGCTGAAATCAAATTGGTCAACGATATAGGGCAAGCGCGGCAACACGCGTTGCTGCGGTACGCCATCCGTCACTTCGATGACGGTGCGCAATGCGTCTGTGCCGTCCACCACCCGTTGGAAGGCGTGGGTAAAAGTCTCCGCGTCCAGGGCGCCTTCAAACGTGAAGGTCTGGATCATGTTATAGAGCGGCGCGTCCGGCGTGAGCGTTTGGCCCATCCAAATGAGAAATTGCGCCCGTGTGAGATTGCTGCGGGCGAAGACATCATCGCCGCCGATGATCGAGGGCCGTCCGTTCGTGCTGCGGTTGAGTGTCATGGCAACGTTGTTTCTATCCAGGCCTAGGTCGTCTGCCGACGGTGCAGATACTCCGCCATGGCGTTAAGAGTCTGAAAATTTTCCAGCACCACGTCTTCCGGCGGCACGACTGTGTTGAATTCGGTTTCGATGAAGGTGACCAGCCGCACTACCCCGAGCGAATCCACCAACCCGCTCAAGAGCAGGTCATCATCGTCGTTCACGACGAGGTTTTGGCCCATCAACAGGTCGTCGCGGATATATCGCCGCAGAACATCTTTCAAGTTGCCATTCACGTGAAGGTCAGGTTGAGTCGTCATCGTTCACTCTTGGATTGTTGAGGCATGTTGAGTCATGATCATTTTTTGTGCGGAATGGCGCGAGCGGCGCAACACCGCCCACGCGCCGGCAGCTTGCAAAATCAAGGTCAGACCCAGCGCCGCCCACACCGCGGCACGCAGCGCCACCAGTCGCTCTTCGATGGATTGATAGGCCAGCGTATGCATGAACACCAGTGCGAAGGCGAGATAGCTCAGGCGTTGCAATGACTTCCAGCGGGGCACACCTAGACGACGTAGCGCGATATTGTTGGAGAGCAGAAGTAGAAAACCAAGAATGCCTGCCTGCGCCAACCCGGCGTAGTTCGCCAGCCCAAACATATTCCACTGCAACGGTAACGGATTCGACCAGGATGGCGCGCGTTGTATGAAATACCACCAAAATTTCCAGCCATCGGGCGCATGCACCGTCAAGGCGATCAGCATGTGGCACAACGCCAACCCGGCCGCCCAAATCCCAACATCGCGCCGCAGCATGTTGTTGGCGGGGCGCGTCGCATGGCGCAGCACATGCAGCGGCCCAATGATGAGCGCTGCCACGAGATAAGCCAGGGCCACATAAGCCAACGACATACTGGCCCGCCAATTCCACATTTCGGCCTTCATCCCACCGTGCGCGTCGCCGGGCCACCGTTCGGGCGAGAACCCCAGCAAAACGAAGATCATCGCCACGCTCATCGCGGCAATGAGCGCCAGGAATATGTGCCGACGGAGGCGTTTGCTATCCTGCATGAGTCCCATTTTCCACCAGGGCCTTATCCTGCAACGCGCGCCGGTCAATCTTGCCGGTGGCGGTGCGTGGGAAGTCATCCAAAAAACGAATCGTGCGCGGTACGGCGTAGGCGGGTACGCGAGTCGCAACATCAGCTTTTAGTTCGGCTTCGGTCAAGGCGCGTTTGGCGATGACAGCCGCTTCCACCAGTTGGCTGCCCTCGCCATCCGGTACGGTATACACCGCGCATTCGCCCACCGCCGGATGCAGGGAGAGCGCCGTCTCGACTTCATCCAACTCCACTCGGTAGCCGCGCGTTTTGATCTGCCGGTCTTTGCGCCCGTAAAAGCGCAGCAACCCGGCTTCATCCACCTTCATCAAATCGCCTGTGCGATAGAACACATCGTCGTAGTGCTCGAAGGCTTTGCGGCGGAAGAAGGCACGCGCATTGAGATCGGGCCGGCCCCAGTACCCGCGCATCATCGTCGGCGTGCGCACCACCAATTCGCCGATCTCCCCATCGGGCGCCGGCTCATCGTCATCGCCGAGCAGCAGCCCCTCCGAGTTCGCCCACACCTGCCCAATCGGGATCGATTCCTCGTAGCCTTCGGGCAGCGGCGGCACAGTGTAGTACGTGCACTGATTCACCTCCGCTGGCCCGTAGACGTTGCTGATCTGCGCCTGGGGCGCGAGTTTCTGCAACTCGCGCAACTTCTGCGGCGGGAAAGGCTCGCCGCCGTAGTTGATCCAACGCAGCGATGAGAGATCGCGTTGCGACAGCGCACCGCGCAGGATCATCTGCACGAGGGCAGTGGTGACCGAATACCAGATCGTCAGCCGTTCGGTTTCGATGAGCTTCGACATGCTCGCGGGCAACCGCGTCACCGGCTCGGGGATGATGACGGTCGTCGCGCCGCACAACGGCCCGGTGAAATACTCGAACGTGCTCATGTCGAAGTGCAGGGGCGAGTGATTGCCGAGCCGGTCGGTGTGCGCCACCGCGTATTGCGCCGCCGAGAGCCGCGCGTAACTCAGCCCGCTGGCATGCGTGTGCATCAGCCCTTTCGGCGTGCCGGTAGAACCGGAGGTGTACATCACATAGGCTAGGTCATCTTCCATGACGAGCACGTTCGGCGCATAAGAGTTCACACGATCTACATCGGCCCACGTCAGAGTCCGAGCCGATAATTCCGCGCGGCCTAAGTCCGCGCGCACACCGATGACGCATTCCACCGGCGTCTCGGTCATCAGCGTCCGCAACACATCCAGCTTTGTGTCTTGCGAGATGAGATGCCGGATGCCGCAATCGTTGAGGGCGAAGGCCAGCCGCGCCGTCGGGGCCAGCGGGTCAAGCGGCACGTAAGCCGCGCCCGCCATCCAAATCCCGTAAACGGCCACTGCAGTGTCGAGGCTCTTGTGCAGATAAATCCCTACCCGATCACCGCGCCGCACACCTTGCTCGGCCAGCGCACGGGCCAGGTTGGTCGCGCGCCGATGCCACTCGGCATACGTCAGCGCCTGCCCGTTGAAGCGCATGGCTTCGTGGGCGGGGTCGCGCTCGGCGCTGTGCTCGAGGATGTGGGCCAGCAAATAAATCATGTCATGCATGCGTAGAGACGCCCCAACGGGGCGTCTCCACGATGGTCATTTCACAAACCCAACAAGCGCGCGACGATGTTGCGCTGAATGTCGGCGGTGCCGCCGTAGATCGGGCCGCCCATCGCGTCGCGCAGGTCGCGCTCCACTTCAAACTCGGTCACGTAGCCGCGCGCGCCGTGGTTGCGGATGGAGGCGATGCTCGACTCCAAAAACGTCTCGCCCAGATGCAGGTTCGCGAGCGCGGCGTCGAGCATCACAGGCTGGCCGGTCTGCTTGAGCCACGCGGCCTTATAGGTGAGCAGACGCGCTGTCTCCAACCGCAACTTCATATCGGCAATGCGGTTGGACACCGACTGAAATTTTCCGATGGGCTGGCCGAATGCCTGCCGCTCACGCGCGAACCGCAAGTTGTCGTCGAGCTGTCGTTCCATCATGCCGATCTGGCAGGCCAGGATGCAGGCACGCTCCCATTCCTGCGAACCATTGAAGATGCTGGCCCCGGCGCCCTCGCGACCAATCAAGTTGCCCGTCGGCACCACGCAATCATTGAACGACAGGTTGCCCATCGGCACCGTCCGCAAGCCGAGCTTTTCTGTGGCCAGGCTCTGCTCGAAACCGGGTGTGCCTCTATCCACGATGAACAGGCTGAGGCCCCACTTGCCCGCGTTCGGGTTGGTCAGCGCATATACCAACGCAAAGTCGGCCACCGGGCCAAAGGTGATGAACATCTTCTGCCCGTTCAGCACGTAGCCGCCCTCGCCCTTCACCGCGGTGGTGCGCAGGTTGTAGGCGTCGGAGCCGGTGTCCGGCTCTGTCATCGCGTAACAGCCGATAAGTTCGCCCGAGCACAGGCCCGGCAGATAACGACGCTTCTGTTCGGCGTTGGCAAAGCTGGCGAGGGTCGGTGCGATGCTGGTGACCTGCCCGCTGACGGCGAAGGTGAGGCCGTTGTCGTGGCAGCCGTAGCCCAGCGCCTCGAGCGCTAGTGTGGTGGTAAGGGCATCAAAGCCCTGCCCACCATAGTCGGCGGGGACGTTGAGGCCAAGCAGACCGGCGGCCCCAAACTGTCGCCATAGCTCAGGCGGAAACAGCCCCTGCCGGTCACGGTCGCCTACGTTTTGATTGAGTTCGCGCCGGGCAAACTCCACGACCTTCTCTCTCAGCGCACGTTGTTCAGCGTTCCACGAAAAGTCCATTACCGTTTTGGCTCATTGTCACAATCTCCCCTGCCTTTGTTGGCTCAAGATCGTTTTGATGCACAAAGAAATACGGATCACGCGGGTCGGGTGCGAGGCTTTCCACTTCAACATGAGAACCCACACCCAGCTCGGCGGCGTAATGGCTGAACATCTCCAGCACCACCATGTCTTCCAGCGCCCAGCCCGTCGAGTCGAACACACTCGTCGTCTCGCGAGCGTCCGCGTAGCGTTCGGGTGTTTGCACCACCTCGGCCAGCATCGGGCCGATGGCCTCTGGGGCCAGCCGCTGGCATTCGCCCTCCTTGATGGCCTGCTCGCGAAAATCGGGCACGACGAGGCTGCGCTGAAGGAGTGACAGCGGCACTTCAAACTTGCCCGGGAAATCGGAGCCGACGGCGTTGACGTGCAGCCACGGCTTGTGCGCGCCGTCGGCAAACACTGGCCCGACGCCGATGTCCACCGAGGTGCAGGTGCACAGGATGTCGGCGGACTTTACCAGAAAATCGAGTGAGGCCGAATCGAGTACACCGATCTCCAAATCGAGGAAAGCGGCCCGATGGCGGAAGGTGCGGCTGGCCTGCGGGTCGGCGTCGTACACGAGGGCGGCTTCGAGATTGAATACCCGCGATAACGCGTGCAATTGTGTGACGGCTTGCATGCCCGCGCCGATGATGCCAATCACGTGGCTTGAGTCGTGCGCAAGATATCGGCTCGCCACCGCCGACGCTGCGCCGGTGCGCATGGCAGTCAACAAATTTCCATCGGCCACGCTCAACCAGTGCCCGGTCAGCGTATCGTAGGCGCTGATAGTGGAGATGATGGTGGGCAGGTTGCGCAGCCGGGGATTGGTGGGGTGATAACCGACGATCTTGATCGTCACCTTGCCACCGGCCATGACCGGCATCCATTCGACGAGGCCGGGGTGCGGGGCCTCATAGCTGAAGCCGGAGCGCGCGGGGATGAGGGTGGTCGCCGGGTCGTAATCGCGAAAGGCCGCGGTCAGCCGCCGGATCAATTCATCCATCAGCCCATTGACGCCGACGCGTTCGGCGATGGCTTGCACATCGGCTCTGGAAAGAAGCAGCGTTTTCAACCTCGGCGTCTCCTCAATCAAGTACCTTTAAGTAGCGGTGCTTGGGATCATGATCTTACGAACGACAACTTCACGAATGGGCCGGGAATGGTCAGCGGCGTATCGCCAGGTTACGCGAACGATTTGAATTTCACGTACCGGCTCTTGCCCGGTGTAGACGGGTGGCCGGGCCATCGTCCACAAATGGCCGGGGGCTTGTATGGAAGGCCAAACAGTAGGCTTGCCTGAGGTGTGATTAAGATGGTCGATGAAGCGGCGGAGGAAATCATCCATCAGCCGGGCACGGTCGGCGTCATATTCCATCTGCCCATACCGGGCCTCGGCCGCTGCCAACTCTTCCAGCGTCTCAACCCTGACCAACGCGCTGGCCGTGGCCGGGTTCATCGTGACGCCCCAGACCAGGTTGTCTATGCGTGGTTGTGGATCAAGATACCCAAAGTTGCCAAATGTCAACATATCCGCGTACAACGAGAACATGCGGCTGGGCAGGACATAGCGTTCCCCACTGGCCCCGATCCCATCCAATCGATAGGTATAGGTGATCGGCGTGTCATACCAGGCCAGGCTGACGGGCTTAAACCACAGCGGCCCACCGGCGATGAGGATGAGCGACAACACGAAGTGTGAGCGTGTGTATAGGGCCGCTGTGCGTGCTTTACCCACCATCAGCCACGCCATGATCAAGGCCGCTTCCAGCAGCATCCACTTCCAAAATGCGATGCCGCTCATCAGCAGGATTCCGGTGTGTAGCATCACAGCCCCCGTCAACCACGCCAGCGTCACCCAATGCCGCCAGAGCGACAGCAGCGAGCCTAGCTCCACCATTAGCGTGAACAGCATGAGCGGGACCATGAAATTGGCGAAGGGCCGTGTGATCATTCCCACCGTTTCCCCATCGAGGAAGCTCAGCCAGCCATGGGCGTACCCGGCCGGCAGCAAGTAATGGATGTAGGGATGGGCCAGCCAGTTCAGTTGCAGTTTGCCCACCCCCGACGACCAGTACGACGCGGCGAGCAAACTCAGGCTCAGCAATCCGATTTCATTCGCTCGCCACTGCAAGGTGAGGAGATACATTACAAGGGCGGCGCCGATCAACTCCAACTGCCGCAAAGGCAGATCCACTTCCGTCCAACTAAGCTGCCACTGCAACGGATAATCAAATTGCCAGGCGATGGCGAACAGTAGCCACAGAAACGGCAGCACAAAGATCGGGCGCCAAAGCACCGCCAGGGCCAGCGCCACCAGCAACAGCCGGTCGATGGTGTGAGCCTGATCGAAGTAATAGTTATAATCGTAGGCGGCAAACACCCAGGTGACGATGCCCGTCATCAATCCGACGACCCAGCGCAACGGACGCCCGTATTCCAGTTGAGTCCAACTCTGCGCCAGCACGCGGTAGCGAACGGCGATGACGCCGGCCACAATTACAAGCGCTACCGGGTAGTGGATGACGTTGCGTACCAAACCAAGTGTGATCAGGGGCTGTTCATAATCGGTCGCCGCCAAATGGGCCGATTGGCGCAGCCAGCTATGCAGGACAAGGTAGAGCACCAGCACTCCGGACACGCGCGCGACCAACTCCAATGTGGGGCGCGCAGGCGTCAACCAGCGTTGCCCAGTGTAGAGTCCTGTAAGCCGCGTACCGATGGAGTGCATTGATAACTGGGTGATTGGTCCGGAGATGATTGTGAATTATCGGGTGGTCATGTTCGGATTGAAATGTGACATAGGTGTGGGTTATTGCGCGATTGGCTGCTGCTGCGAATAATCGCAATATTGCCGGCCGCCAGTCCACGCCGCGACGCACCTGTCATCCAGGGAGCGCAACCGTTTGGGCAATCATGTCGGTGCTACCCCAGCGCGATAGGCACCGACCGCTGGCCCACTGTTGAAATCGCCGCCAAGATGAAGTAGAGTGAATGTGCCACCTCGTGGCGCGCCACAGTTCAAACATTACGAGATACACCCACACATGGCTAGCTCGACGCTCATCGCCCCGCTCCGCGATTTCGCTGCGTTGTTGGAGTCGCTCAACCTGCAACCCGCCGACGAGTTCGAGCTGTTCAGCGACCCGTTCGGCTTCGCGCTCAAATTCGAGACCGCACTCAATCAACCCGACTTCGGCGGTGTGGTACTGATGAATGCAAACGGCAAACCGACCGGTGTGCTGACGGCGGAGATGCTGCGTGCTTTGCTGAGTGGTGAGGCTGAGCTCGACCCAGCTTACACTCCAGCCGACGCGCCAAAAGACATATCAGCGGGTTACGATATCAATGTTGGAGGAGATTTCGTCGGACGCGACGGCGCCGAACCGCCGAGTGCAGAGCCGGCCCTCAAAGCCATCAATGCGTGGATCGAAGGTCACGATCCCACTCAAGCCATGAGAGTCGGGCAGCGCTATCCCTTGCGCGTCAACATCGGCGACCCGCGCGCCGACACTCTCGTAGACTCGGCCGTCGCACAAATCGCCGAGACCGATATCCCCACCAATGGGCTGGATACGCGCTGGATGATCACTTCCGAGTCGGTAGATATCGAGCCCGAGTCCGATGCGGTGAGCGTGGCGACGAAATCGGTGAACGGCGTAAAGACATGGCTGGCGATGTTTGATTTGCACATCCCCAAACTGGGCGACAGCGCGACGGTGCAACTGAGCATCGCGCCGCTGCGCACCCCGGGTGCGGCGCTGGCCGTGACGATTTACGCGGGGGAGAGCCTCTTCCGCAAGTTCGCCCTCACCTTCGACGCCGCGATCGCGGTACATGACCACGTGCAAGTACGCCGTGGCAACCAAACGACGCTCCATCCGCCGCATGAATGGCAAACCCCGTGCGCGCGGCTCACACTCGTCGCGCACAGTGACCGCGCCGTGCAGGTGCTCGGCGGTCTGTGCAACGCCACCACCGGGCAGTACATCACGCTCAGCCCGACTCTGGAAACATGGAACGCCACACAGGCCGCGCTGGCCGGGCCGGTGACGCGCCTGCGCGCCGTGACAGAAAAATGGCGCGGCGCTTCCGAGAGCTATTTCAACGACATTGCCCTCAACGATTTGATGAGCCGGCTCGGACAATTCGCCTCGCACCGCAACTTCGACGCCTCGTACGCGTGGCAGCGCGCGCCCAACCTCGCCGATGCCGCGCATACGCAGAAGTGGGAGCAGGTTCGGCAAAGCGCCGAATTGAAAGCCGTCGCCGAGCGGGGCCGCATCCTGTACGACACACTCTTTCCACTTGGCAAGCCATTGCGCGATTGGCTCGATCAACTTGCGGTGGGCTGCCGTGTGGATGTGTCTACGTCGCTGCAAACGAGCTGGGTGCCGGATATTCCGTGGCCGCTGCTTTATCTCGGCGACCCGCAACAACCCATTGATCCGTTCTCATTTTGGGGTATGCGTTTCCGCACGCAATACCTCGCCTATGCCACCGGCCCGGCGGATGTGAGCCTTGGACAACCGCAGAAGACGTATCGCGGTCATGCGTTGTACTGGGGAAGTGGGCCAACCGATGCCACGACACTTGAAGCGGATGTGCAACGCCAACTGTGGGCCGGGTTGTCACAGTACGTGTTCGCACCGGGTAACCCGCCGAGCACTGACCCGGCTGCCGAGTTGCGGGCGCTGTTTGGCGCAAGTCGGCCCGGCCCGATGCCAGTGGTGTACTTCTTCTGCCAGACCGCGCTTGACCCGGCGCTCAACAACAGCCCGGTGCTGCGCTTCGGCCCGACGAACAAAGCCGGCGATGTGCTGGATGTGGAGACGGCGATCAGCCAGCCGCTGCCCGACCGGCCGCTCGTCTTTGCCAACGCGTGTTCGACGGCTGACGCCGATCCGTATGTCGCCAACGCGCTCGAAGCGACGTTCTTCCGCCAGCAATGTCGCGCCTTTCTCGGCACCTCCACCAAGGTACCGATCCAGTTCGCCAGCCGCTTCGCCACCCTCTACTTCCATTTCTTCTATCGGCTGGCCGATCCTAAACCGATGGCGGCCGGCGAGGCGGTGACGCAGACCCGGCTCTTTCTGTGGACGGAGTACCGCAATTTGGGCGGGCTGTTGTACAACTACATCAATCATTACGATTTATTCATGGCCGAGCCGGGAGAAATCTCGGGCGTTCAGGTTTAGAGGAGCATACCCATGGCCCAGGATATTCTGCAAACGTTCCAGTCCGCCGACATCGAACAGCAAGCGCAACTGGCCGCACAGCCGCAATACGCCGAGGCGCTAAAAGCCTACCTCGGCGAGGCCGCCTTTGCCGACTACGAGTCGCTGGCCGCCGACATCCGCGCGCACTCCGCCCAGCAGCACCTCGGCCTGAGCGCGCCGAAGAACTTGCTCTTTGTGCCCGGCATCATGGGCAGCATGCTCTCGAGCCGCACATTGGGCGGGCTGTGGTGGATCGATGTGCTGCGCGGCGCGGACAAGCTCAACAAACTTGGCCTCGACCCGAGCGGCCACGACGACGCCGACCCGACCTATCAAATTTACCCTTCGGGCATTGATACGGCCTACGCGCCGTTTCAACGCGCGGCGCTGCTGCGCGAGGATTTCGGCCACGACACCTTCCCCTACGATTGGCGCAAGCCGCTGACGCACAGCACCGGGCTGATGCGGCAGAAAATTTTGGAGATGCACGCGAATAACGGCAACGTTCCGGTCAACATCGTCGCGCACAGCATGGGCGGGTTGATGACACGGGCCACGCTGGCCGAGCACGGCGACGAACTATGGCCGTTGCTCAACCGTATCGTCTTCATCGGCACGCCCCACTACGGCGCGCCGCTGGCCGCGTGCAAGCTCAAGTTTCATCTCTGGGGCCTCACCACGCAGGACATCCTGTTCGCGCTGCTGATCAAACCGGAGGTGTTCCGCTCACTGTGGGGGGCGGTCAGCCTCATCCCGGCGCCCATCGGCGTCTATCCGGGTACGCGTTCACCGGGCGCACAGCATCCCGGCCTCAACTTCGATCACTACAACGCCGAGGCATGGAACTTGAAACTCTCCGTACCCGCCGCCCATCAATGGCAGCGCATCCTCGATTACGTGGCGCAGTTCCACCGCACGTTGCACGATTATCACATCGGGCTTGACCAAAGTTACCGTGATCGCATGGCCGTCATCGCCGGCGTCGGTTTTGCCACCGGCTTTCGGCTGGAGATGGGCGGCGGGTTGCTCGGCGGCGACAAGCGGGATAATGCCCGCACGGCTGGGGAGCCGCACCGCGAGTCGGATGGCACGGTGACGCTGGCCTCGGCGGAATTGGAAAACGTCGGCGCGACGCGTTATGCCAAAGTCTTGCACGCTGAATTGCCCAACCACCCGGAGGTGTATGCCGACGTGTTCCGTTGGCTGAAGGGCGAGTCGCTGAAACTGCCCACGGCGACTGCGGATGCGTTGAGTCAACACCTGGCGGGCAACGATACGGAATTCCCGGCGCTGACCGAGGCCGCGCGCCGTCACGCCGACTCCGAAGCCGCATTACCGGCTGAAATCACACCCGACCCGCAGCTTGTCGCGGAATTGCAGGCGCAGATTGCCGCGGGCCAGCTTCCGCCAGAGTTGAATCTCGCGCGGCCACTTTGATCAGGAGGCACATCATGACCAACACCTTCACCCACGGCCACGCCATCGTCATCGGCGTGGGGGCGGATTTACCAACGACGATTGACGATGCGACCGGACTGGCCGATATTTTGAAAGACCCCGGCCGCTGCGCCTACCCTGAAAAGCAAGTGGCTGTTCTGACGGGCGAGGGCGCCAGGCGCAAACACATCCTCAGCGCCCTGAGCGATTTAGCCAAACAGACCTCGGCGGACTCGACGGTGGTGGTGTATTTCTCCGGCCACGGCTATCAAGTGAAGGAGCGCTTCGGGCGCAGTTACTTCATCATGCCGTTCGGCTATTCGATTGATGAGTTGACTGAGACCGCGATCAGCGGCGCGGAGTTGTCCGCCGCACTGGGTGCGATCAAGGCGCAGAAGATGTTGCTGCTGCTCGATTGCTGTCACGCGGGCGGGCTGGATGAGGCCAAGGCGCCCGGCCTGACGCTGAGCAAAGCGCCGCTGCCCGCCGAAGCGCCAGCGCTGCTGGCGCAAGGCGCGGGCCGCATCATCATTGCCTCTTCCACCTCCGACGAGCTTTCGTACGCGGGCAAGCCGTACAGCGCTTTCACCCTTGCGGTCGTCGAAGCGTTGGCGGGCAAGGGCGTGGCCAAGCAGGATGGCTACGTGCGCGCCAGCGACTTGGCGCTGTATGCGCGCGAGATGGTGCCACGCCGCACGACCAACAAACAACACCCGGTGCTGAACTTTGAGCAGGCCGATAACTTCGTGGTGGCATACTACGCCGGCGGCGATGCGCAACCGAAGGCCCTGCCGTTTACGGAAGCCGAAGTGGAGATCGAGGCGGAGCCGGGCCAAACGGATCGGGCACGTATGCAAGCGGGGCGAGATGTGATCAGCGATGTGGGCGGCTCGGTTTTGTCCGGCACTTTTCAAGGCCCGGTGCAGGTCGGTGGCAGCGGGCCAAGTCTCCAGTCCGCTGGTGATATCAACATCGGCGGCGACTTTGTCGGTCGAGACAAAGTTACAACCACTCACCACTTTGGCGACAGCATTACAACGGGCGACATCTCCGGCTCCGGCGTCGCCATCGGGCGTGGCGCGCGCGCTTCAGTGAGCGGCGGGTTACAGGGGCCGGAGTTCGAGCGGCTGTTTGCCACACTGTTGCAGGCCGCGGCCAAAGCCGAGCCGGCCAAGCTCGGCCCAGCCATGCAGACGGTGCAAGAACTCAAAGAGGAAGTGAAGAAAGGCGACAAGGCCGACGATGGTCGCGTAGGCAAGTTGATAGATCAACTCGTCGGGCTGGTGCCCGGCGCGGTCAGCGCGGTGGTCGGCGCGTTTGGCACCCCCATTCTCGGTGGGCTGGCCGGCCCGGTGACCAAGTTTGTGTTGGATAAGATTCAGGGCAAGTAGGGGCGAGGGAGGCCCCGACGCATCTTCGAGTTGCACAGTTGAACTAACAACCTACTGAACATGTCGCCCTGAGCGCAACGGCGCAGCCTTGTGAGTGCCAGACCGGAGTCGCGCGAAGGGCCTCAATGAGCATCGGTGAGGCCCTTCGCGGGCGACCTATGTTCGCCGCTCAGGGCGACATCAAGTTCGTAAATGCTGGAAACAAAACAGACCGTCTCGGCGGTCTGTTTCTTTTGAGCGGGCGATGGGATTCGAACCCACGATCTTTTCCTTGGCAAGGAAACGTTCTACCACTGAACCACGCCCGCATATTTTGGTCGTTGTGCGACCGCCAGTGCCGAGACCCAGGATCGAACTGGGGACACCGCGATTTTCAGTCGCGTGCTCTACCAACTGAGCTATCTCGGCCTACGAACACCCATTGTGTGAGCACGCTGGGTTACCTGAGCGCCGGGATTCTAGCCGAGCGACAGGGGCTTGTCAAGAAATGTTGATCGTGGTGTGCACGCAAATGTTGTCAGCCGCTCCTTCGACTGCGCGGGCAAAGGCAGCCCACTCCGCTCAGGATGCGGCTGCGCCTGACAACTCGTGCGTGCACACTGATCGTGCGGTGTGTGAGTTGCCCGCTGCTTCTAAATCCCATACAATTTCTCTTAATGCTCGGCAAGTTCATGATACGCGAACCGTGCCGCCAGGAGGTCGCCATGTGGATAGTTCAACGGCATATCACGCGTTTCTGCACAGGGTGGGTGCTGGTCGTGGCGCTGATGCTGGGGCCGGGCGCACCCCCGGTCCATGCGGGCGGCGTGGTTGGCAACGGCACGCCGGGCAGTTGCACCGAAGCGGCGTTCGATGCGGCACTGGCCGGCGGGGGCACCGTGACCTTTAATTGCGGTCCGGAGCACACCATCTACATCACCAGCCAGAAATCCATCAACCTCAATACGACCATTGACGGCGGTGACGACATTAAGCTCGACGGCCTGAACGCGACACGGCTGTTTGACGTCGGCGCCGTGCTGACGCTGCGCAATATCACGCTCGCCCGGGGTTACTTCAACGGCGACGGAGGGGCGATCCGCAACAACAGCAATGGCACGCTGATCCTGGAGAACAGCACCATCGGAAACAGCACTGCCACGGCCAGCGGCGGCGCGATCCTCAGTACCGGGCCGATGACGATCACCAACAGCTTGCTGGAGGGCAACCGGGCGCTCAACGGCGGCGCGCTGTACCCGCGCTGGGCTGGTTCGCAGACGACGATCATCAACAGCGTGCTGCGGGACAACCACACCACGGATATGAACAACGGCTTGGGCGGCGCGATTCTGGCCTTTGACGGTGCGCCGGTGACGATTACGAACAGCGACATCTCCAACAACACGGCCGGCTATGGTGGCGGCATTTACAACTTTGCCAACTCCACGCTGACACTCCAGAGCAATACGCGCCTGCGAGATAATCATGCTAATAACCTCGGGCGGCGGGCTATATAACCAAGGCACGGCGACGCTGACCAACGCCACCCTCAGCGGCAACTCGACCGCTAACGCTGGCGGCGGCCTTTATAACAGCGCCACAGCGACGCTGACCAACGTCACCCTCAGCAGCAACCGGTCTAATAACGATGGCGGCGGCATGTGGAACAGCGGTACGGCCCTGCTGATCAATGTGACCCTCAGTGGCAACTCGGCCACTGACGCCGGCGGTGGCCTGATGAACGTCACCGCAGCGGGCCAATACGCAATACTGGACCGAGTCACCCTGAGCGGCAACTCGGCCGGCGGTGGCGGCGGCCTATGGAACAGCGGCTCGGCCACGCTGGTCAAAGTTACCCTCACCGGCAACTCGGCCACGAACGATGGCGGTGGTCTAACGAACCACAACAGTGCGATACTGGAAAATGTCACCTTCAGCGGCAACTGGGCAGTACGGTACGGCGGCGGACTGATCAACTTCAATGGCACAGCGTTGCTGAGGAACGTTACCTTCCATGGCAACTTCGCTACAGTGGTCGGCGGCGGCATTTATCGCGATGGCGGTGTGGTGTCAGTCCGTCATTCGATTATGGCCAATAGCCTTCCCGGCGGGGGCTGCGCCGGCGCGGTGACCAACAACGGGTTCAATCTCACCAGCGATACCTCCTGCCCCTTCACCTACATCCAGAACCTCATGCTCGGCCCACTCGCCGACAACGGCGGGCCGACGAAGACACACATGCCGCTGCCCGGCAGTCCGGCGATTGATTTTGTCGTTGTCGCCTGTCCACCCACCGACCAGCGCGGCGCGGCCCGGCCGGTGGGGCCAGCCTGCGACGCGGGCGCGGTAGAGTATGGGGCGATATTGCCGCGAGCTTATTTGCCGCTCGTGCTCAAGTAGCAGCGCTTATAATCTCGAAATGTCTGGTGAATTAATCCTGCTGGTGGACGACGAAGCCAACATCATCGAGCTGGCGCGGCTGTATCTCGAACGCGATAACTTCCGTGTGAAATCGGTCGGCGATGGCGAGGCGGCACTCGAAGCCGTTGACCGCGAAGCTCCGGCGCTGCTGATCCTCGATTTGATGTTGCCGAAGCTCGATGGCTACGACGTTTGCCGCCGCGTCCGTGCTAAATCTGATCTGCCCATCATCATGCTCACCGCGCGCGATGACGACATGGATAAGATCGTCGGGCTGGAACTGGGCGCGGACGATTACATGACCAAGCCCTTCAACCCGCGTGAACTGGTGGCCCGGGTCAAAGCCATCCTGCGTCGCAGCGAACGCGCCGCCCCGCGCACGGAGAACGCGCCCCTGCGGTTAGGTGATGTGGTGATCGATCCTGCGGCGCGCGAAGTCAACGTCGCGGGCAAAGCCGCTACCCTGCGCACCAAAGAGTTCGATCTGCTGCTGGCGCTGGCCGAGCACAAGGGCATCGTCCTGACGCGCGAAAAACTGCTCAATCTGGTGTGGGGGTTTGACTATTTAGGTCAGACGCGCACGATAGATGTGCACGTCGCCCACCTGCGAAAGATCATCGCCGGCAGCCAGGTGAGCATTGAGACGGTGACAGGTGTGGGCTACAAACTCGTCGCCAGTTGAACTTAGATACTGCCATGCCACCCACCCGCATCGCCAAGCAACCGTTTGATATCGACCTCGCCATGAAACGCTTGCGCGAGGTCGTGCAGCCACTGCCCAAAGCCGCCATGTTCGAACTGGGCGAGCGCGGCTACATATCGCTCTTCGAGCAACTGGTGGCCTGCATCATCTCCATCCGCACCTATGATGAAGTCATGCTGCCAACGGCGCTCCGGTTGTTTGCAGTGGCCCGAACGCCGCAGGAAGTTGCCGCGCTTTCCATTGCAGAAATTGACGGCCTGATTCGCGAGAGCTCCTTTCATGAGCGCAAGGCGGCGCAAATCCATCAGATCGCGGTGCGAGCCGTGAACGAGTTCGACGGCGTGCTTCCCTGCGACCGGGACGTCATCCTGTCGCTGCCCGGCGTCGGCCCCAAGTGCGCCAACCTGGCGCTGGCCATCGCCTGTGGCGAACCCTTTATCGGCGTGGACATTCACGTCCACCGTGTCACCAACCGCTGGGGCTATGTGCAAGCGACCACGCCCGAGCGCACCCTGCTGGCGCTCGAAGCCAGGCTGCCGCACGAATACTGGATCGAAATCAACAAGTTGCTGGTGCCGTTCGGCAAGCACATGTGCACCGGGCAGCGGCCCCATTGCTCCACTTGCCCACTGCTTTCGATGTGCCAGCAGGTGGGTGTGACCGCGCCGCGTTAGAGCAAATTCCTATCCGATTTATGGTTCGC
>JBQTJD010000576.1:0-4120 GCA_052387475.1 Anaerolineales bacterium
GCATGTCACGAGTTTTATCGCGCGAAGGGCCTCCTCCGAGCATGACGAGGCCCTTCGCGCGCAACCAGTCGGGCAAGGCATCGATCGCGCCGGTGCGCTCAGGGCGACATGAACTGCGTAACTCCTACTTTTCTCAAAATGAGCGTGGCCGTCCAGCAATCGAGTTGTCGAAACTCGCTCGGACTCAGGCCGAATTGTTTTTTGAACGCCTTGCCAAAGGCGGCATGCGTCTGGTAACCGGCGGCCAGCGCCACCTCGGTGATGTCCACCGCGCCCATCCGCAGTTTGCGCCCCGCACGCTCCATGCGCACCCGACAAACATAGTCGGCGATGTTCTCGCCGGTGCCGGCCGTGAAGATGCGATGAAAGTGTGGCACCGAGTAACCGGCCACCGCCGCCAACACTTCGCGGTTGAGCCGCTCATCGATATGCTCACGGACGTAGTGTTGAACGGCATGGATGCATTCGAGATGGGTGTGAGTCTCCGCCAGCATATATACCTCGCCGGGGCATGCGCGCGCTATTCTAAACGTATCCTCTTGCGGCAAACGTTTCACCTGCAGCGGGTTAAAGCAGAGGCTGGTTTGCGGCCTGTTATCCCAGGCGAAGCCTCGTTCGCGGAACGTGGTATCTCTGGCTTACAGGTAGAAATTTCTCGCTTCGCTCGGAATGACATTTCCAGCAATTGCGTCACTCACAATGTTGTCAGCTTCACGTTCTTCGCGGCTCTGGAAACGACGGCGGTTGAGAGCGAATAGACCGGCGGCAGAAAATCCGCCAGTAGGCCCCAACGGTCGCCCTCGTCGCGGCTGTGGAATACCTGCCCGGTGCTGGTGCCGACGTACACGCCGGCCGGGGTGACGGTGTCGGTGGCGATGGCTTCGCGCAAGATGTTGAGGAAAGCGTTCTGCTGCGGCAGACCGCGCGTCAACGGCTGCCACTTGCGTCCGCCATCGCGCGAGCGATACACGGCCATGGCCCCGTTGGGCGTGTAGCGAAACTCATCGCTCACCTCCGGCACCACGTAAATGCTTTGCTCGCCGACCACGCCGATGCCGAAACCGAACTTGGCCGGCAATCCCTCGTGGATGGATTGCCACTCATCGCCCGCGTTCTCGGTGCGATAAACGCCGCAGTGATTTTGCTGGAAGAGCAGATCGGGATTGGTGCGGCTCATCACCAGATGGTGGCTGCACTGCCCGACCTCGGGCCACTGTTTGCCTTCGGGGTTGAAGCACGCGTGCGTGCCGCTGTTCTTCGCCTGCCACGTCACGCCGCCATCGTCGCTGCGAAAGACGCCCGCCGCCGAGATGGCGACAAAGATGCGGTCGGGGTTGGTGGGATGCGGGAGGATGCAGTGCACCATCAGCCCGCCCGCGCCGGGGAACCAGTTGCCCTCGCGGGTGGGATGGTGGATGAGGCCGTTGACGGGTTGCCACGTGTGCCCGCGGTCTTCGCTCTTGAACAGCGCGCCCGGGTCAGCGCCCGCCCACACCTCGTTCGGCTTCGCGGTATGCCCCGGCTCGACGCGCCATATCCGTTTCACTTCCATGCCCGCGTCTTTTGCGAAGGCCGGGGATTCGGCCATCTGCCACGTCGCGCCGAGGTCATCCGAGTAATGGATATGCGCGCCGTACACGTCGTGGTTGACGGCGACGAACAAACGCCCGAGGCCGCCTCCGCGCTGATCGAGCGTGATGTGCTGCACGCCCCAGCCGGGGAAGTGCGGGCCACTCGTCTTCCATGTTTTGCGCGTTGTATCGCTCTCCATGATGAAGGCCCCTTTGCGCGTGCCGATGAAGACCAGCACCCGGCTGTTATCGCGCCGCTTGGGTGTGGATTTGTGCTCAGGCGGCGCGGAGACTTTCCCCATGTGGGCCGCCACCCGCCCTTTGGGCCGCGTCGTCAGGGCCGGGCTTTGCGTGCGCATGAAGTTGCGTTGTGGGCTCATCGTCTTCGCTCCTTGCTCAACGGGCTGAGAGGCCTTCAATCCGCGTGGCAATTTACCACATTACAGCAAGGCCAATTGGCGCGCCGGCTGACGGCCATTCAACAGAATGAACGGGGCGGCGCGCGCAGCGAGGATGCCGAGTTGCTTCAAATCGCCTAACTCGCGCAGCTTGCCCTGCCGCCGGGCAATGATAATGGCCTCCGCCCCTTTCAGGCCGATGCCGGGGATACGGAGCAGGTCGCGCTTCTCGGCGCGGTTGAGTTCGAGTGGAGTATCCTGCAAGTTCTGTTGCGCCCAGGCCAGCTTCGGGTCCATCTCCAACGGTAAGCGGCCCTTTTGTGTGAAAGGCAAGTCTTCAAGCTCAAAGCCGTAATCGCGCAGCAGAAAAGAAGCTTGATACAACCGGTGCTCGCGCCACGGGTTCTCCGGCGCGTGATTTTCCAGCGGCGTATCGGGCACAGGATGGAAAGCGGAGAAGTAAACGCGCCCGAGGCGCAATTGCTTGGTGAGATAGTTCGTGGTGGTCAGGATTTCGAGATCATCCTCACCCACCGCGCCCACGACGAATTGCGTGACGAGCGACGGCCAGCGTCCGGCCAGCGTGTCGTGCGGCAACTGCGCCGTCCGAATCTCGTGCGCCCACTTGAGCGGCTGCAACAATTCCTCGATGAAGATTTTGCGCGGCGCGAGATTGGCCAGCCGCGCGGTGTTGGGGGCTTCGAGGTTGATGGAGACGCGATCCGCCAGTTGCATCGCCCGCAGCACTTGATCTTTTTCCAGGCCCGGCATCATCTTGAGATGGAGGAAGCCGCGATACTCGTGCTTGCGGCGCAGGATGTCCACCGTGTCGAGCAATCGATCTTGCGTTCGCACCCCACCGCCCGCGATGCCGGAACTGAGAAACATGCCCTCGACCATCCCGGCCTTGTGCATCTGCGCGTATACGTTCGCCATCTCCTCCGGCTTGAAGGTGGCCCGCCGAAAGTTGCGGCCCGCACGAAACGGGCAGTAGTAGCAATTGCGCTCACAGGCGGAGGTGAGCAGCGTCTTGAGCATCGGCATCTTGCGCCCACCGGGCAGCACGGCGTGTGAGATGCCGAGCGAGTGCTTCTTACTTTCGAGCGTCGGTGCTGGGTCGCCGCCGTTGCGCGTCACAGCCTGCATCACGGAGTGCAGTTCGGCGGGGGAGTGGCCGCATGGCGCTTTGCCGTGCAGGCCGGGGTCTCCCTCACCCCTAACCCCTCTCCCGATGGGAGAGGGGAACACTGCTTCCAACGGGATAAAGCCTGAGGGACGGGAGACGGCGTCGGCATCCTCCGCCGGCTCCAGCCCCATCTGACCACCGATCAATTCGAGTTTTTGCAAAGCATCCATGCGAGCATTATAGAACATCTGTTTTCGATGTCAACGCCGAAGTTGGTTGCCTCTCGCATCGTTACCGCTCTCCGTCCGCGTCCTCGCGGACGGCCCGCGAGGACGCGGGCCGAGAGCCGGTGTGAATAACCGCCGGTGAAGTTGTGGTGGGCAGACCAATCACCAGCGCCACTGGCCCGAGCAGCAACAGCCACATCATCGCCGACAGCGAGTATTGCTCGGCCACCCACCCCAGCACGGCGGGGATGAAGCCGGTCGCGATCCCGAACAACGCATCCACGGCAATGACGGTGCCCGATTGGCCGGGCAAACTGGAATACAGTTGGCCCTGAAGGATGGCGTACCAGCCGGCGTTGAACAACCCCATCAACGCGAGACAGACCAGCTTGGCGGGAAAACTGGGGACGATCAGAAACGCCGGGAATAGGACCAGCATCATCGCCGCGCTGAAACGCAGATACGTCAGCCCGCGCACGCGTTCGAGCAGCGGAATGATTAGAAAGTCGCTGAACAGCCCAACGCCCGTCCACACTGCCACCGCCAGCGCGCCCTGCTCCGGCGTGCCGCCCGCCACATCCACCACATACAATGCGAGGAAGCCAAGCAACACATCCATCATGAAGTCGGCGCACTCAAGCAGGATGAGCCAGCGCAGCACGTCGCGGCGTGTGAGGGCGCGCAGCGCGGCCCGGAAGCCGGCCACAAGCGAGTCGTGGGGCGCCGCCTCAGCGCTGGGGAAGCGAAAGCGCGAGGTCAGGGCGGTCAACCCCACTGCCAGCGCCGCCAGAATGATGA
>JBQTJD010000577.1:0-8414 GCA_052387475.1 Anaerolineales bacterium
TCACATCAATGCCCGTCATCACCGGCAACCCGAAGTGGTCGGCGACGCCTTGCAGATACAGGGCGTACTCTTTTCCGCTGGGGTGTTCGGTGCGGAGCGTAAACGCGGGTGAGGTATACGGTGCGATGGCGTTGAGATCAAGTTGGCCGAAGGCATGCCCGGTGAACGAGGGCGTGATGAACTGCATCTCCTTCGGCCAGCGCGCAAACGACGCGCCGATGGTGTGGCGTTCGAGCACGCTGAAATCGCGCACGCCGAGTTGTTGCAGCACCAGCCCGCAGCCCACCCCGGCCGCGCCCGCGCCGACGATGAGGATATCGAAAGCCTTGGATTTAGTCATGATCTTAACCGCCGCGCCCGTATCGGGCCGCCCACACCATACCAAAGCACGTGGTGCAGGTGAGGACGATAGAGGCTCCGGACGACACGTTGAAGTAGTACGACGCATACAAACCGATAAAGCCAGACGTCACCGCGAGGCCCGCTGCCAGCAGCATCATCCGCGAGAGGCGTTTCGTAAGCAGCGAGGCCGTGGCCGCCGGGGTGATGAGCAGGGCGCTGGTCAACACCACACCTACCACTTGAATGCCGGTGACCACGGTGAACGCCAGCGCAATCAACAACCCGTAGCGAATCACATCGGCTCGCAAGCCGATGGCTTCGCTGTGTGTGGGGTCGAACGACGTCAGTTCAAGTTCCTTGCCGAACAGCCAGAGCAAGAGGAGACTGAGGAGCGTGACGCCCCCGATCAGCCACAAGTCGGCCTCCGTCACGCCCAGGATATTGCCGAAGAGGATGTGGGTGAAGTCACGGAAAGAGCGCACCGTACTCATCATCAAAATGCCGAGCGCGAACATGCCGGTGAACGCGATACCGATGGCGGTATCCTCGCGCACTTCCTGCCGGCGCGAAAACCAGCCGATGCCGAGCGCGGTAAGCAACCCAGCTACGAGCGCTCCCCCGATCAGACTCCAGCCCGCCAGATAGGCGCCGACGACGCCGGGCAAAATGGTGTGCGCCAACGCATCGCCGATGAAGGCCATGCGCCGCAACACCACGTACACGCCGATGGTGGCACAGGCCACGCCAACCAGCATCGCCGCGAGCAGGCCGGATTGCATGAAAGAATAACGGAGAGGATCAAGGAGCCAGGTCATCGGAAATAAAGGAAAGGGCTGTTAGTTCATCGCCATATCTTGTCCAACCTTTAGCCCGGTGAACGAGCCGGGCGGGGCGGTGACTTCGCGCCCCTCGGATAAGTACAACGCGCCGTCGAAATCGGTTTCGAGGCGACCAAGGTCGTGCGTGGCGGTGATGACGGTCTTGCCGGAGTGATGCAGTTCAGCCAGCACTTCGGCGATCACCGCGCGTGTGTCATTGTCTACCGCGTTGAGCGGCTCGTCGAGCAACAGCAAATCAGCCTCTTGCGCCAGTGCCCGAGCCAGTAACGCACGCTGTTGCTGTCCGCCGGACAGCTCACCGATTTGTCGGTCGGCGAGATGCGCAATTCGGAGTTCCTGCAACACGCGCTCGACAATCGCCCGGTCTTCTGCGCCGGGTCGTTTCAGCCAACCGAGATGGACGTAGCGGCCCGTCATGATCAGCCGCTGCACATTGACGGGGAAGCGCCAATCGATCTCGTTGCGTTGCGGGAGGTAGGCGACACGATGGCGGCACTGGCCCACCGGTAGACCATAGATGTGTAGTTCCCCGGCTTGCACCGGGAGGAGGCCGGCCACCGCTTTGAGCAGCGTGCTCTTGCCCGCGCCGTTCGGCCCGACCAGGGCTACACGCGCGCCCACCGGCACCGTGAGTCGCACACCCTGTAGCGCGAGGGCCGGGCTGTCCCCGTAACTCATGCATTCGATGCGAGCCTCGACCGCCGCAGCGCCGGGCACCGGGTCTTCGTGTTTGTGCGGGCTGTAGGGAAAACGCACGTCGGACATGCGGATGAACGTGATGCGTAACAGTCTCAATACGCAACCCGCAATACGTGACTCATTTACCTCAATGCACTCACGATCACATCCACGTTATACCGCATCATCGTCAGGTACGTCGCGCCTTCGCTGCCCGCCGGGCCGAGCGCGTCGGTGTACAACGCTGGCGCGACTTTCACGCCGGCTTCTCTGGCAATCTG
The DNA here is from genome assembly GCA_052387475.1 of Anaerolineales bacterium. GTDB lineage: Bacteria > Chloroflexota > Anaerolineae > Anaerolineales > UBA6663 > JANWXR01. Next base: position 2,141 of record JBQTJD010000577.1, read on the forward strand.
CTCGATCACTTGCGAGCCTTCGATGTTCTCGGTGAAGAGGACGGGCACACCTTCGCGTCGGATGGCATCCGCCACCTCGGCGATTTGCGCGGCGGAGGGTTCGGCCGCCTCGGTGGAGACGGAGCCGAGCGCGTCGCCGACGATGGTGAAGCCGTAGGCGTTGGCGAAGTAGCCGAGCGCGTCGTGATTGGTGATGAGCTTGCGGCGCTCGGCGGGCAGGGTGTTCACTTGCGTCGTGAGGTAGTTATCCAACTCTTGCAGCCTGACGATGAAGGCGTCGGTGTTGGCTTGATACTCAGCGGCGTTAGCCGCATCCGCACTCGCCAGCGCGGCGCGGATGTTCTTCACCATTTGGATGGCGTTCGGCACGCTGTGCCAGATGTGCGGGTCGAATTCGCCGTGCCCGTGTTCTTCCTCCGCCTCGGGCGTGCCGCCTTCGTTGTGGCCGGCCTCTTCGTGATATTCACCGCCCTCCAACGGTTCGATGCCGTCGGAAGCCGCCACCCGAATCGCCTTCGAGCCGGATGACGTGTACAGGTCATCAATCCAGCTTTCAAATTCGAGGCCGTTCTCAAATACGAGATCAGCCTCTGCCAGAGTTCGGCTGTCACCGGGGGTCGGCTCGTAGGTATGCGTGTCGCCGTCCGCGCCGACGAGGACGAACAACTCGACCCGATCCCCGGCGACGTTTTGCACCAGGTCGCCGAGGATGCTGTTGGTCGCGGCGACTTTGAGCTGGCTGGCTGCTGCCGGGGCAGGGGGAACTATCGGCGTGGGCTGGCATGCCGCCAGCAGCGCGGCCAGCAGAGTAGCCAAAGTCAATGAGAGTTTGCGAACCATGTTCGTTGTCTCCTGATTATTTCTGGCATCGGGCGCACAAGCCGAAAAGTTGCAGCCAGTGCACTTCGATGCGATAGCCGGTGCGCTCGGCGATGTCGTGAATGAGAACGCCAAGGTTGTCGCCGCTGAAAGTTTCGGCGTGGCCGCACTTCTGGCACAACAGCAAGTGCTCGTGCCCCCGGCTGCTGGGCAGAAACGATTGGCAGCCGCGTGGATGATGGACGCGTTGCACGAGGCCGAGTTCTTCGAGTTTCTCGAGTGTGCGATACACCGTGACCAGCCCGAGCGACGGGTAACGTTTGCGGGCCAGCGCGTGAATCTGGGCCGGGTTGAGCGCGCGGCGCGACCCCGTCACGATATCAATGATGGCCTGGCGCGGCCCGGTGGTCCGATAGCCGCTGGCACGCATTTCGCCGAGTGTGTGTTCGCCGTGTAGCGGGCGCGTTTTAGGCATGGCTAAAATTGTTGAAAAGAGTTTTCACCTGGGCGAGTGTAGCCGTATTGAAAAACACTGTCAAGAGCGCAGACTGTCCGAATCCTTGCAGATGAGGCAATCAAAATGTGGCCAATCAACGTCGAGGGACACGGGATACCGCTTGGCTCGATGATTTTGATGCTCCACCAACCGCGTCCTGACGGGCGAAGAGCTTTATCCCAAACTGAAGTTGATTTATGGCGGTTTCCAAATTGACTTAGGCTAAATCCGTTCCAGTACAGACGCGCCGCGTCTCTATAGCCCAAATCAAAACGGAACCTGCTGTAGAGCCTTAATTCCGCCATTGGGCTTGTTGGCTGAGTTGGGCGTGACCTGCGATCAGCCCATCACTCACCATCCATTCCAAACCGTCAGGCTAGTTGCCGGAGGGTGGCGATGCGGCTATGATACGCAGGCATGGCTGTGCAAATGTCTGTCACACAACGGCTGAACTGCCCGCAATGTCGAGCCGAGATTGGATCGACCGACGCCTGGTGCCTGGCTTGCGGCGCCAACATCGCGCTGGTCACGCTGCTGGCCGAACAGCAGTGGGTGGGGCGGGCGCAGAGCGGCACCGGCCGGCTCACCACGGGCCCGTTGCGCCCTCTCAGCGTCGAGCAACTGATCCCTCGCCTCGGCGACTACTTGCTCGCTCACGGTTACATCACCGAAACGCAATTGCGCGCCGCGTTGGCCCGCCGGGAAGAAAGCGGCCCGCGCCTGATTGGGCAGATTCTGGTGGATATGGGGGCGCTCAACCGCGAGACACTCGACCGCGTCGTGGCCAAACAAATCCTGCAACTGCAAAACGCGCTGCTGGAATCCAACCGCAACCTCGAGCGCAGCGTCATCGAACGCACCGCCGAGTTGGAGCAGGCGCTGGTAAAACTGACGGAGCTGAATCAGCTTAAGTCCAACATCGTCTCAAACATCTCCCACGAGTTGCGGACGCCGCTCACGCAAATCAAAGGCTACACCGTCTTGCTGGCCGATGAGATGTTTGGCCCGGTGGTGGCCGAACAGCGCGACGCGTTGACCTCAACGCTGGAAGCGATTGAACGGCTCGAACGATTGATTGATGATTTGATTTCGTATGCGTCGGCGGCCAAGGGTGAAATGACGCTCAAGCTCCAGGCGTTGGATGTGAGGCCCATCCTTGAGAGCGTCAGTGAACGCAGCCGAATGCTGGCCGAACGCAAGCATTCGCATTACGAGTTGCAGGCGTCGTCGCAGTTGCCTCGCGTCCACGCGGATGAAGAAAAGTTGCGCTGGACGCTGCTGCAACTCACCGACAACGCCATCAAATTCACACCCGCGCACGGCCAGGTGTGGCTGAGTGTTGCGCCCGAGGCCGGCAACCGCGTGCGCTTCAGCGTGCGTGACACCGGCATCGGCATCCCGCCGAATCGGTTGAGCGATATCTTCGAGGACTTCCAGCAGTTGGACGGTTCGGCCTCGCGCCGCTATGGCGGAACCGGCCTCGGGTTGGCGCTGGTGCGCCGTATTGTCGAGGCTCACGGCGCGCAGATTAGCGTGGAGAGCCAGGCCGACCGCGGCAGCGCGTTCACATTCGCGTTACGCGCGGTCATACCCGAAAGCTGATTGGGAGTTAGGCCGTGAACGCTCACCCCCCTGTCATCCCCCCATCGCCGCGCACGCGACCCTTCATCTCTTCGAAAGTTTCGCGCGGCGATGGGGGGACAGAGGGGGGTTGCTGACATGTCCGACAAACGCATTTTGCTGGTCGAAAGTGACCCCTCAGCGATGGCCTTTTTGAGCACCATGCTTACCGGTGCGGGCTATGCCGTGCTGGCTGCGCCCTCCGGCAAGGAGGGCCTCATCGAGGCGTGGCGCAACCGGCCCGAGATGATGGTGATTGTGGCCGAACTGGCCGACTTGAACGGGTTGGAAATCGTCAAGAAGCTGCGGGCGGATGCGCGCACCTCGCACGCCAAAATCATCCTGCTTTCGCGCCGCAACTTCCCGCAGGATATTCAAGCCGGCATGCAGGCCGGCGCCGACGAGTACATCGTCAAACGGCCCGGCGCGGATGCCGAATTGCTCGAACGCGTGCGCGCGCTGATGCCGGGCGCCGTGGCCAATGATCCAAGCGGCACTGCGCCGCTGGCCGGGTCGGGTACGGCCCCACTCAAACTCGGGCGGTTGATTTCTTTCTTGAGCGCCAAGGGTGGCACGGGCACTTCCTCGTTGTGTGTCAACCTGGCGCAGATGATGGCGGCCAGCGCGCTGGACAAACAAGTGGCCGTGGTGGATTTAGTTTTGCCGGTTGGCTCGTTACACTACATCGTTGGGGTGGAGACGCCGGAGCGCAACGTCATCGCTGCGACGAAACTGGAGCCGCGCCACATCACCGCTGACCGGCTCAAGACGCTGATGAGCCGCCGCGAAGAATGGCGCTTCGCGCTGTTGCCCGGCGCGCCCGACCCCGACACCGGACAGGAGTTGAAGGTTGAACGGCTGGAGCAGGTGATCGATGAGTTGCGCAAGGCTTTCGATTTCGTCTTTATTGATTTTGGCCGCGCGCTCAGCCGCATCAGCCTGCCCCTCATCCGCCAGTCGAGCAAGGTCATGGTCGTCACCAGCCCGGATGCAGCCACGGTCGCGTTGACCAAAACCATCATCCAATTCTTCGACGCGCACGATGTGCGCCGGCACAAGATTTATTTACTCCTCAATCGCGCAGTGGGCCTGGAGGGGCTGAACCGGCCCGAGATGGAGCGCGAGTTGGGCTTCCCCATCCCCAGCCTGGTCCCACACATGAGCGGACAATTCGCCATGGCCAATAACTTACATCAGCCCATAAGTTTGAAGTTTCCAAATGACACTGTGACCTATACGTTGCAGAACATGGCCCTCAGTTTGCTGGAGCAGTTTTCTCAGATGCCGCAGGAAACCGGCCCGCTGCCGGCGCTATAACACGTAGGAGTATGAGTTACGCCGTTGAGTCCCGGAAATGTCATTCCGAGCCGCGGCCTTCGCCGCAGCCCTGAGCACGCGAGCGTGGCGAAGGGGACGAGGAATCTCTACCTTTGGGCCAGGGATTCCGCGTTCTGCGAACGACGCTTCGCTCGGAATGACAGCTTTCAACTGTGTTATTCGTCAGGAGGTATGAGATGACCATCCGCGTTGACGCCAAAGGCAAGTATTACACCGACATTGTCCGCAAAGACGAAGTGCCGGTGTTGATTCAGACCGTGACCAACCTCATGCATGGCAAAATCTACCTGCGCCCGGAACAACGGGTCAAGGATGGGTTGAACGAAGTGCAGGAGGCTTTCCTCGCCGTCAGCGATGCTGACATATTTGGCGCCGATGGACAATTGCTTTATCACGCCGGCTTTCTGACGGTGAATAAAAATTACATCGTGTGGCTGCGGCCGGATGAGGGCAATGCGGAGCCGGGTCCGCAGGTGGACGCCTGATGTCGCTCGCCAACCGCTTACGCGATACGAAGACGCCGGCCTCCGGGACGCCGCAGCCCACGGGTGAACCGGCCGCCCCGGCCCCAGCGCCGCCCGGGCAGGCCACGCCACATAAACAGACGGTGCCCCTCTCCGCGCAATCGGCCGCCACCGTGTTGGGCAACGACGAGTATCGCAAACTCAAGCACTATCTCATCAACCGCGTCACGGCCAGCCTGGAAGATCCTTCCGAGTTCAAGCAGGATGAGGCCACTCGCAAAGACATCGAAGGCCGCGTGCGCGATGCGCTGCTGGCAACCAAACTCAACCTGTCTGAGACGGTGCGCGCGACGATCGCTCGCGACGTGCTCAACGAGTTTTTCGGGTTCGGTCCCATCCAACCGTTGCTGGATGATGCCACGATCACCGAAGTGATGGTGAATGGGCCGCAGCACGTCTACATGGAGCGCAATGGCAAGCTCTTGCTGACGAACGTGCGCTTTGACGACGACCAGCACGTGCGCCGCATCATCGACCGCATCATCCTGCCGTTGGGCCGCCGCGTCGATGCCGATAACCCGCTGGTGGATGCGCGCCTGCCCGATGGCTCGCGTGTCAACGCCGTCATCCCGCCCTGCGCGATTGATGGCCCGTCCATCACCATCCGCAAGTTTGGCACGAAAAAGCTCACGGCCGAAGACCTGATTCAATTCGGTTCGATGACGCCGCAGATCGCGGAGTTTCTCAAAGCCTGCGTCGTGGCGCGGTTAAACGTCGTGGTCTCCGGCGGTACCGGCTCCGGCAAGACCACGCTGCTCAACGTGCTCTCCGGCTTCATCCCCGATGACGAGCGCATCGTGACGATTGAGGACGCGGCGGAACTTAAGCTCAATCAGGATCACGTAGTGCGGCTGGAGACGAAGAAGCCCAATCTCGACGGTAAAGGCGAGGTGACCATCCGTGACTTAGTGCGCAACTCGCTCCGCATGCGGCCCGAGCGCATTGTGGTGGGCGAATGCCGCGGCGGCGAGACGCTGGATATGTTGCAGGCGATGAACACCGGCCACGACGGTTCGCTGACCACGTTGCACGCCAACACCCCGCGCGATGCGCTGTCCCGCATCGAGACGATGGCGCTCATGGCGGGGATGGATATGCCGCTCAAGGTCATCCGTGAGCAAATCGCCTCGGCGGTGGAGTTGATTGTGCAGCAGGCCCGCCTGCGCGACGGCACGCGCAAAATCACGCACATCACCGAAGTGGTCGGCATGGAAGGCGATACGGTGGTGCTGCAGGATGTCTTCAAATTCACGGAAGAGGGCGTCGACGCTGACAACAAAGTCGTCGGCGGCATCCGGCCCACTGGCTTGCGCCCGATGTTTACGCCCAAGCTGGAAGCGGCCGGCTTCAAGCTGCCCCCCGAAATCTTCACACCCCCGCCCGGCGTTGGCCGCGACCCGCGCGGACGGCGAGTACCCCCCCCCCCCCACCCCCCCAACCCCCAGCAAAAAGCACCCCCCGGGGGGGGGGGGGAGGC
>JBQTJD010000578.1:0-4144 GCA_052387475.1 Anaerolineales bacterium
CTGTGCCCGTTTTGCTTTGTGTTGCAGACCGCGCCGCGCATGCGCCGCACACTGTACATCAAAGACGACGACTATCGGTATTCATTTCTGTACGGCCACTACGTGACGCTCACGAACTTGAGCGACCACGACTGGCAGCGGATCGAAGAACAACATCTCTCGCCGCTGTACGTGTCGGTGCATTCCACCGATCTCGAAAACCGGCGCGCCTGCCTTGCCAACAAAAACGCGCCGGATATATTGGCGCAACTGCGCTGGCTGGCCGAGCGCGGCATCGAGACGCACACGCAATTGGTAATTACGCCGGAATTGAACGACGGGCATTGGATGAAGCAGAGCCTGCGCGATCTGGCGGCGCTATATCCGGCGGTGCGTAGCGTGAGCGTGGTTCCGGTCGGGCTGACGAAGCATCACAAATACGGGCGGCGGCCGCACATCGTAGCGGAAGCGCGCGCGGTGCTGGAAGCGGTGTCTCGCTGGCAGGCGGAGTTCGTCAGCCATTCCGGCGTCCGCTTCGCCTATCCCACCGACGAGTGGTTTTTGCTCACCGATACCCCCATCCCGCCGAAAAAGTATTACGACGGTCTGGCGCTGGAAGAAAATGGATTGGGGCAGGTGCGTGGGTTTTTGGAGGAGTGGCGGAGAGCCAAACGTGAGCTGGGGAATAAGGGACAAGGGACAAGGGACAAGGGGCTGCACCACGTGTCACTCGCCACTCGCCACGCGACACTGGTCACCGCAACTCTCTTTGCACCGACACTACAGAAGGCGGCAGGCGAGTTCGATTCGTTGGCGAGTACGCGTTTGGAAGTTGTGCCGGTGTTGAATGAGCGGCTCGGCCACACCATCACTATCGCCGGGCTGCTGATGGGCACGGATGTCATTGAGCAATTGAAGGGGCGCGCGTTGGGCGAGTTCGTCGTGCTGCCGCGCGTGATGTTCGATCATCCCGATGGCATCAGCCTCGACGACATTACGCCGATGCAAATCGCTACAGCGTTGGGTAAGCCGGTCTTCCTCGCCGATGCGCTGGGCGACGTGCTGGATGCCTTCACCGGGCGCAACACGCTGGCCTTCAACCCGGCCAACCCTGCCCGCGCGCCGCAGCCCATGAAGGCTGGCGGCTGGGCGGTGGAGAAGTATCTGTAACGTTGGTCCCAGATTCCTATTACACTTCGTGCGCCGGGCGGGGTATAACTTCCGCAGGTTTGGCTTAGCGAAAGGAGCGTGCTATTCGAGGAACAGCAACACATCCGGGGAGGATGAGCGCATGGCCGTGTTACGCGCAACGTAACACGGAGACGAGGTGGCGGTTCCTGCCATAGGGCAGTGTTAAGGCAAAGCGCGCCGCGCTTTGACCGAAAAGCGAGGTTTCAGCGGAAGCCGCCGGGGTCAGCCACGATCCCTATCTTTCCCCCAACGGGTGCTTCACACCCAACAGAGCGAGCGCCATAAGCCCGGCGGCAACGACGGGATAAAGCGCGAGCGGTGGCAGAAGTGAAGCGTGAAACGTAAAACGTAAAGTCCTACGTTTCACGAATCACGTTTCACGCTCAACACAACCACTTACTTCAATACAGGAGACACAACCATGTGTGGCATTGTCGGCTATATCGGCGCGCAGGAAGCGGCCCCGATTGTAGTGGAAGGTTTGCGGCGGCTGGAGTATCGCGGCTACGACTCATCAGGCGTGGCTGTCATCAACGGCGCGGGCATTCAGGTGCGGCGCGAGGTGGGCAAGCTCAGCGGTCTGTACAAAGTGCTGGCCGAGGAACCGGTGCACGGCTCCATCGGCATCGGGCATACTCGCTGGGCCACGCACGGCGCGCCCTCGCGCCGCAACGCCCACCCGCACTTCGGCGCAACGGGCGAGGTCGTCGTCGTGCATAACGGCATCGTCGAGAACTTCATCGAAATCAAACACGAGTTTCAGGCCGAGGGCGTGCAGTTCAACTCGGATACCGATACCGAGGTGATCGCGCATCTGGTGGAAAAATATCTGGCGTTGGGCCACTCGCTCGAGGAGGCCGCGCGGCGCTCGTTCGGCCATCTCAAGGGCGCGCACGCCATCGTCGTCATGTCCACCCGCGAGCGCGATAAGCTGGTCGTCACCCGCATCGGCAACGCCGGCGGCGTCACGCTGGGCCTGGGCGAGAACGAGATGTTCATCGCCAGCGATATGCCCGCCATCCTCGAGCACACACGAAAGATGGTGTTTTTGGAATCACGCCAGATGGCGGTGGTGACGCGCGAGGGCTATCGGGTGACGACGCTCGACGGGAAATCGGTGAAGCCCGAAATCCACATGATCCCGTTCGATGCGGTCTCAGCGGAGAAGGGCGAGTACAAGCACTTCATGCAAAAGGAAATCCACGAGCAGGCGCGGGCCGTCACCGACACGCTGCGCGGGCGGATTGATTTTGAAACCGGCCTCGTCAGCCTACCGGATCTGAAGCTCACGGCGGCGAAAGCTCAACAGATTGAGAAGCTCATCATCGTGGCCTGCGGCACGTCGTACTACTCCGGCCTCGTGGGTCGCGTGTTCTTCGAGCGTCTTACCCGCCTCCCCACACAGGTCGAAATCGGCTCGGAGTTTCGTTACGCCGATCCGATCATCGATGACAAGACCGCCGTGCTCGCAATCACGCAGTCGGGCGAGACAGTGGACACTCTGGCAGCGATGGAGGAAGCGCGTGAGAAGGGCGCGACGGTCTGGACGATCGTCAACAACATCGGCTCAGAAGCGCGCCGTGTGGCCGACGGCTACCTCAGCATGCAGGCCGGCCCGGAGATCGGCGTGGCGAGCACGAAGGCATTTACGACTTCGATTGTGGATCAGTTGCTGCTGGCGCTATACCTGGCGCAACTGCGCGGCACACCAGTGGATAGCAAACAGATGGCCGTTGACCTCGCACATCTGCCCGACCTCATCGGGCAGGTGCTCGACCGTGAGGTGGCGGTGAAAGAACTGGCAGAGCAGCTCTTTGAGTATCGTCATGCGCTATATCTCGGGCGCGGCTTGCAGTTCCCGATTGCAATGGAAGGCGCGCTCAAGTTGAAAGAGATTTCGTACATCCACGCCGAGGGGTATCCGGCGGGCGAGATGAAGCATGGGCCGATTGCGCTGATTGATCGCGAGATGCCGGTGGTGTGTTTGACGTTGAAAGACGGCGTGTGGGACAAGATGCTGTCGCAGGTGGAGCAGGCCAAAGCGCGCGGCGGGCGCGTCATCGCGTTGGCGACGGATGGCGACGCATTGATTGCAAGCAAAGCCGATAATGTGCTCTGGCTGCCGCCAACGCCCGAGTGGCTGGCGCCGGTGGTCAGCGTCATCCCGCTGCAACTGCTGGCGTACCACATCGCCGTGCACCGTGGCACCGATGTCGATCAGCCGCGCAATCTGGCAAAGAGCGTGACGGTGGAGTAAATAAAGCGCGGCGCGTGCAGTACAATGAGCGGGTGGTTCCAGTCGGAGCCGCCCGCTTTTGTTTCGATGCCATCCCATAGCTCCGCCCGCCAATCCGCGACGCAAATTGCGCGCGCCGAACTTGAGCGCTATCCGGTGTACCTTGACACCGAGACGACCGGCCTCGACGAGTGGGACGAGATCGTGGACATTTGCGTCCTCGATGCGGAGGGCCATGCGCTGCTGGACTCGCTGGTGAAGCCGAAGTGCGAAATCTCCACTGCGGCCACAGCCGTGCATGGCCTCACGAATGCGATGGTTGCCAACGCGCTCGCGTGGCCGGAACTGTGGCCGCAAGTGGAAGCCGTGCTGGCCGGGCAGCGCGTGGCAGTGTACAACGCCGCGTTCGATCTGAAGATGATGGCCCACTCGCATCGCGCGCACGGGATGCACTGGACTTTTCCGGAATCGAATTTTTTCTGTGTGATGCTGTTGTACGCGCAATTCAAAGGCGATTGGAATCCGAAACGCCGCGCCTACCGCTGGCACAGCCTCGAGGAGGCAGGCCGGCAGTGTCGCATCCCGCTGCCCAACGCCCATCGCGCCCGCGAGGATGCGGCGCTGGCCCGCGCCGTGTTGCATCACATGGCCGGGCGATGACGTACAATCTGCGGCAATCTGAGGAGCCGCATCGATGAAAACTCGCCTCATCCCTATGTCGTTGTTCGCCGTCGTCGC
>JBQTJD010000579.1:0-2247 GCA_052387475.1 Anaerolineales bacterium
ACGATAGCGGCGAGAGTTTCCATGGCTAAAGTCTCCCAATGAACCTGCTAGAGGGAACGCAACAGCACGGGCGGCCGCCTCTTCCACCGCCGTCGTGAAACGCGCGCCCAATCCAGCCTCCGCCTCACTGTAATAGATGACCTCGGCAAGAAACTCGAGGCGTGCGGCGGCGATAAACCGCGCGCGGCTCACCGGGCGAGCCGTCTAGCCTCGGCAAACACGCTTTCCGCGGAGAACGTCGGCAGCTCGCCGCGGTCGTACGCGGCAACCCGTTCCGCGATTTCCACCTCCCACGCTTTCTCGATCTCCGCGAGCGGAGCATCGCGGAGCGACTCAAGCAGTGACTCGGCAAGCCTGGCGCGTTCCTCGGGCGACAACGAACGCGCCTGGGCTTCAAGTTCCTTAAGCGTGTCGGACATGGCAATTCCCTCCAAGCGACCGCACCATTTTACGCCCCCATCCGAATGCCTGCATCGTGCGCGCTAACGTGGTGCTCTGCGGCGGGCCGCAGCACGACAACTATTAACTTGTCGGCGGCTCGCGGCCCGTCCGCAGCAGCTACGAGTTAGCCGCGCGCTCGTCATTGAACCACCTTGTCATTCCAGGCACGCCGTTTCGGGATGCACGGAAACCGAGCCTTTCGTAGAAGTGAGCGAGCCCGGGTTCCGGTAGGGTTTCGAGCACGATGTTCTTGTGCGGGAGGCGCTCGACGCGAGCGCACAGCGCCTTGACTATCATTGTGCCAATACCACGCCGTTGGTGACTCGGGCGCACCATCACATTCGTAAGCAGCAGACTGATTGCTCCGTCGCCGACGATGCGCCCGACGCCCACCACGTCATTGCCTTCCTCTGCACACGCGCAAAACACGGAGTTCGTAAGCGCGATCTCAACGGCAGCGTGATCGTGGCCACGGAAACCGACCGCTCTCACTAACAACTCAAACTCGCTGGATGACGGCTGGCGATCAACTATCGTTACGTGGTCGGCGATCATGCGGGGTGTTACACGCGATCCGATGCTCGTTAGCTTGCGAACGGCCGCCGCGGCCGCTTCAGGGGTGGTCTTGGACGTGTCGACCAGCAGGTCGTACTGTCGGTTGTACACACGATCTGCAACCTGCTCCCTTGCGATGCCGCTGGCACGGTCCGGTCGTTCGCGCTCCCGAGCTTCCAGCGTGGACAGAGGAGCGAATAGGCCGACGACGTATGTGGGGCGGGCACTCAAAGCCGCTAAACAGGCTTGGAACTCAGCTTCGTCACGCAGCACAAAATCCAAGATGATGTCGAATTCAGTTTGAGCGATGCGGCTCAACGTAGAGCGGAGGTTCTCGCAGTGCAGCTTGTAGGCCTTGGCTCGTTCCTCATCGCTACGCATATCGCGTCGGTTTGACATAGTCACAAAAGCGTCCAGCGAGATGTGAAAAGCTGGCACGGGAGACGTCTCCTGAAGTGCCTTGGCAAGAGTCGTCTTTCCGGAACTCGTGGGTCCGTGAAGCACAATGGCGGTGGGGTGCATCGCGGCTAACGTATCGCGCTAACCGGCGCCGCGAACGCCCGCGTCCGTGTTGAGCGCATAGTTAGGTCATTCGCTCATGCGGAGGTCATTGAGTTTTGGTATTGCGGCATCACTCGGGATTAACACGACATAAAACGCACCAGCACACTGTTCTGCGGCTGGCAAGACGAACGAGAGTGCGTACGTGAACAAATTGCCCCCCGTAGGTGGGAATTGATTGATCTCTAAATAATAGCTATTACCGGCAGCCACCTCGATAGACAGACTACAATCCCCGGGCCAGCTCCAAAAGTCGACAGTGAGAAGAAGTTTTCCAGGTTTCACGTCGAAGACTGTAAATGCGCCGTTAGGGCAGTAGCCGACTGTCTCGCTATCGATCTTTACTCTAGCGGAGCGGAAATCATCGTTCAGACCGCCCGGGCTCTTTTGCCTTGTCCTATACACAACCAAACGCGCTGTCGCTTGCGGCACAGTGTCAGCTGTGGTCAGGTATTCTCGATAAGTGGGCCCCGTCGCCGCACAGCCTTGCAAAGCTAACGCCACAGCAAATAGTAGGATTGCCGGTCTCATATGATGTGACCTAACGTCCCGCATGACCCGCCGCAACGCGGTCGGCGTCGATGCGGTGGTTAGTTGCCGGATCGCGCCACCAGCGGAAACTTCTCCGGGTGGCGAATGGAGTCGACAGCCAGATCCACATCGAGGTCAGGCCAGTAGAGGTGATGAGGC
>JBQTJD010000580.1:0-7581 GCA_052387475.1 Anaerolineales bacterium
CATTTGCCCGAGCCACCCTCTTGTTCCGATGGAATGCAACGCACAGTCGCTTTTGGCTCAAAATTTATTTTTGCGTAGTCGTCGCGGTTGCCCGCCCACCACACGTGCGCCCAGCCATTGTCTACGACCTGCTTGAATTCGGCGTAATCTTTGGGCGCGTGCGTGTTGGCCCGACGGAAGGCCAGCGCTCGCTCAAACAGCGAGGATTGAATCTCCATCAACGTCTCTGCCACTTGATTGGCGATGCCGGTCTGCGGCACAAAGCTCTTGCCCTGTTTGCCCGGCTTGTCGCGCCGCGCCAATGCCACCGTCCCCTTCTCCACGTCCTTCGGCCCCACTTCCATGCGGAGTGGGACACCGCGCATCTCCCAATCGTTGAACTTGAAGCCCGGGCTGACGGTGTCGCGGTCATCGACCTTGACCCGCAAGCCCGCGCCGAGCAACTCGTGCTTCATCCGCTCGACCGCCTCCAGCACCGGCCCTTGCTCGGCGTCGTTCTTGAAGATGGGGACGATGACGACCTGCCACGGCGCTAGCTTGGGCGGCAGGATGAGGCCCTGATCGTCGCCGTGTGTCATGATGATGGCGCCGATGAAGCGCGTGCTCAGACCCCAGCTCGTCGTCCAGCAGAACTGCTGCTCGTTGTTGCGGTCAAGATATTGAATGTCGAACGCGCGGGCAAAGTTATCGCCCAAGTTGTGCGAGGTGCCGGATTGCAGCGCCTTCGTATCGCCCATCATCGCTTCAATGGTATAGGTGCGCAGTGCACCGGCAAACCGCTCGCTGTCGGTCTTCAGGCCTTTCACCACTGGGATGGCAGCGTCGTTCACGGCGAAGTCCTCATAGATATTGAGCATCTGCCACGTCTCAGCCTCGGCTTCATCATGCGTGGCATGCGCAGTGTGGCCTTCCTGCCACCAGAATTCCGTTGTGCGTAGGAAGAGCTTCGTCCGCATCTCCCAGCGCACTACACTGTTCCACAGGTTGATGAGCACCGGTAAATCGCGATAGCTCTTGATCCATTTGCTGTACGTGTGGCCGATGATGGTCTCGGAGGTGGGCCGCACAACCAGCGGCTCCTCCAGCTCTTCGCCGCCGCCGATGGTGACAACGGCCAGTTCGGGCGAGAAGCCCTCGACGTGCTCCTTCTCTTTGGCCAGGAACGATTTGGGGATGAACATCGGGAAGCCGGCATTGAGGTGCCCGGTGGCTTTGAACCGCCGGTCAAGCGCCTGCTGGATGTTCTCCCACAACGTCCAGCCGTAAGGCTTCACGATCATACAGCCGCGCACCGGGGCGTAGTCAGCCAGGTCGGCGCGTAGCACCAGTTGGTTGTACCACTCGGAGAAGTCTTCGGCGCGGGTGGGGAGTTTATCAACGGACATTCGGTTACATTCGTATTTCGTGTTGCGTGTTGCGTAAAGGCTACGCAATACGCAACACGCCATACGTTGCGTTACAAATACAGCACTGGCCTCAATCGCCGATTGGCCGCATCCAGCACCGGACGCAACCACAGGTCGCGGAACATCGTCTCGCGGGCGGCGAATTCCTGCGGGGTGGCGTTGGCCGCCCAGCCCAGCATCTCCTGGATGAAGCACCACATGCGGGCCAGATCAAGCAGCTCAGCCCACTCGGCGTCATCCCAGCGGATGCCGACGCGCGCGGTCATTTCATCGCGGTAGACCTGCACCAACGTTTCGGCGGTCACGGGCAGGGTCGGGCTTTCCCACAGACAGGCGTTGACGAACGTCACCAGATCGAGCACGCCCGGCCCGACGCCCGCCAACTGCCAATCAAACACAAAGACTTCATCCTCATCCTGCAACAGCAAATTGCCGGGATGAAAATCGCCGTGCAGCAGCGTGGGCGGCGCGGTCTGCAACTTCTGCGCCACCGCTTCCACTTGCGATAGCAACTGCCCAAGGCCAGTGAGCACTTCGAGCGAGCCGGTGAGCAGTTGATGGCGATTATCCACCATCATCTTTTCCATCGCGTTGACGGCGGCCAGGACGTAGATTTCAAAGTCGTTGGTGAGGGGGCGCGACAGCCATGAGTACGCTAAGAGATCTTCCGACAAATCCCAAAACCGTTCATGCAGCGCGGCCAGCGTGCGGACGGCGCGCATGTAATCCTCGGCCGTCCAATGTGCAACGACGCGGTCGGCGCGGATGGCTTCGGTGATGAGCCAACTGCCCGTGCTGTCGGCGGCGACTAATGCCGGAGTTTGCACCGGGAGTTGAAGGGCGAGCGAGCGGTAGACGCCCACTTCACGGATGCCGCCGCCCGCCAGCCCGGCGCGCTTCGTGCCGCGCGGTTCTTTGACCACGCAATCCACGTTCAGCATTTGGCCGCCGGTCGCATATTCCACGCGCAAGCCGCGCAGCCGCGAGGACCCGTTGGAGGCAGCCTGCCGCCGAAACTGCATTTCACTAAACGCTTTCACTTGAACCGACGAGTCGGCGAAGTAACGGCGCAGGCCGGCGGTGAGTTGGGCGGTGGTGAACGGCCACTCAGTCATGCGGGCCGAAGTATAAAGGGTGCAAGGCTTAAGGGGCAAGGCGCAAGGTCTTTGTCCTTGAGCCTTATGCCTTGCGCCTTGCTACTCGTCCTGTTGGCTGAAGTACGCTTTGAGGAATTCTTCCGCTGCCTGGCCCGGCTCCACCAAATCGGCCTGGCCCTGTGAGACGAGGTAGTGGCGGTGATCGAGCACCCACAGGTAGAGGTCAGTCTCGGTGCGGCCCGGGAAGGCGGCCAGCACCTCGCTCCCGTGAATGACGGTGACCACTGGCAGGTAAACGGTGTCATACCAGTGCGTCACGGCCTCGTCATCGGCGATGTCGCGCTTGAAGTCCAGCCCCATAAAATAGCGGTGCATGGCGATGTGCTCCAACATGCGCCCGTAGCCGCCGAGAATGGTGACGGCCAGGTCAGCCTGTGGCCGCAGCCGGTCGAAGCCGGTGCGCTCGAGGAAATCCACTTTCTCGCCGAGCACTTCGAGGTCATCGGGATTAAGGTCGGGTGTGATGGGGACGCGCACCGCGCACTCGCGCACCTCGGCGTCAATTTCCGTTTGGCCCTTCTCGCGCGCCACCGAGACGCGATGATGGCCATCGACCACAAAATACACCTCCCCGATTTTGTACAGCAGCACCGGCGGCAGGCTGACGTCTTGATACCACGCGCGGCTGACCTTCTGCCAGCGCTCGGCCATAAAATCCGCTTTGGGCAGGAAGGCGCGGTCAAAGTCGCGGTAGCGATCCACACTCCCGATGATCTGTGCGATGGGCACGGTGCGCACGCCGCGATAAATCGGCCCGCCGATGTGTAGCTTCTCTTTGACCGCATCGAAGGCCAGCAGTTCATTGCGCTGCCCGGTGAGGAAAGCCAGCAGGGTGTTGAAGAACGCTTTGACGCGCGCGGCGGCGAAATCGGCCTGCGGCCGCCAACCAAGATTGGGTGAGTCAGACATATTGTTTTCCAAACTCAATCAACCGGTATGGATAGACATTGATGACCTGAGTGTTTTTATAGCGCGTAGCTGTGATCGCATCGTTGCGATAGACATGCGCGTGGCCGTGCAATAGAAAGCGTGGGTGAAAAGTGTCCATCAACATGCAGAACGCCTCGAAGCCCACATGCACCCGGTCTCCGCTTTCGTGGATGTGGCGCGGCGGCGCGTGCGTGATGAGAATATCGAGGTAGCGCCCATGCTGCACGCGATTGGCGAGCAACGCCGGCGCCAGGTGGAGTGCACGCCCCGACATCTCGGCCTGCGTGTATTGATGCGGGCCGGGGTTGTAACGGATGGAACCGCCCAGCCCGGCCACCAGCAAGTCGCCGCCCGGCACAGGGACGTGCGCTACGCGGTCTTCAATCGGCTCGCAGCCCTCGGCGCGGTCGATGATGCGACCATCGCTCAGGTACTGAGACGGCCTGTCGTGATTGCCGTGGACGTAGAAAAGGGGCTTGCCCAAAATTGTCAGCATGAACTCCAGATAGAAATACGGCAGATCCCCGCAGGCCAGAATCACATCCACATCGCCAAAGCGGTCTTTCACTTCGGGCCGATACAGCGATTCAACGACCTCGTCACTCAGCGCCAATATCTTCACGGTTCAGCCGTTCTGGGTCAATGGCCGGTTGGCAGTAGGCGGGAGGCAGTAAGCAGAAGGCAGTAGGCGGTCAACAGTGGGTAGTGAACAGTGAACGCTCTACTCAGGCCACTGTTGACTGTTCACCGTTCACTCTCTTTCCACTCACGCCCATAGTTGATTTGCAGTTTGTCGAGGATGGCGCGCTCCAAATCCACGCCGGTGACGCTAGCCAGTTGTAACAGATACAGAGCCACATCCGCCAATTCGCCGGACAACTTGTCACGGTCGGCGGTCTCACGCCATTGATACAACTCCAACACCTCCACCGCTTCGATGGCGAGCGAGGCCGCGAGGTTACGCGGTGTCTGTGGGCGTGGGCTATCGGCGGCGTACCAGCCTTTGGCAGTGACGAAGCGGTGCATTTCGGCGGTGAGGTCGGCGAGGGTCATGGCTGAGGAGGGAAAAGAAGGAAATTAGGGAAACGGATATTCCTCACTGGTCAAGTTGCGCACACAGAGTTAGCATGGGAGGAGTATAGCATGAGCACTTCGCCATTGAACGCGCGTCGTCGCCTCGCCTTCGCTATCAGTGCACTTGTCATCGCCATCCTCGTCTTTAGCAGTTGCGTGGGGCTGAGTGGCGAGTTGTTGCGCCCTATCCCGCCCGCGCGCACGCCGGCGCCTACATCAATTCCAACGCAATTGGGCGGTGGGGACGGGCTTATTGCCTTTGAGTCGCGCCGCGATGGCAACTCCGAAATCTATGTCATGAATGCGGATGGTTCGGGGCAGCGCAACCTAACCAATAGTCCAGCTGAAGACGTGAACCCGGTCTGGTCACCCGATGGTACGTGGTTGGCCTTTTCTCGGATCGTTCGGGCGGAACAATGCAGGTACATCTTCTCAGTGTCGAGGGTCTCCCATCCGGCGCCATATGGACAATGACACAACAGTTGACGGACAAACCGCGTTTGTTCGTACCTGGCTTTGTCAGCCCAATCAGTTGGGCGCCTGAGGGCACGCGGCTCATCATCCATAGGGAGAACAGCGTCCTCAGCAATAACACCCCCAATCAACTTTTTTGATCAATGCCGATGGCTCGGGTGGACGGTTTCTCTTTCCGAGTGAGGCATGGGTCTCGGATAATGATCCGCAATGGTCGCCAGACAGCCACTGGATTGCCTTCTCGCGCAATACCCGGCAAGACGGAGGCCTCTACATTGGCAACGTCGAAAGCGGTGAGCTACAAATCGTCCAAGCGGGCGCGGGCTTGCCGTACGCTTGGTCACCCGATGGGCGCTTGTTGGTATACGGCGCAGGATTTGAGCTAAAAGTGTTCAACCTGAATTCACAGGCCACACACATCTTGCGCGAACCTGCATTCTCAGAACCAGG
Source organism: Anaerolineales bacterium (assembly GCA_052387475.1). Classification (GTDB taxonomy): domain Bacteria; phylum Chloroflexota; class Anaerolineae; order Anaerolineales; family UBA6663; genus JANWXR01. Next base: position 5,492 of record JBQTJD010000580.1, read on the forward strand.
CTTTGTGCGCGATGTCGTGTGGTCACCGGATGGAACACGTCTCGCCTTCAGTTTTGCTTTCGGCACCATTGACATGGCACAGCCAATATTTCTGATGTGGTCGGATGGTTCAGCGCTCACACAGATCACGCCCGCCGAAGATGGGACACAGTTTACGATGCCCAACTGGTCGCCCGATGGTCGGTGGTTGATGTATATCACTGTGTCGCTCGCGCCCCTGCCCACCGCTGGCGTTATCACTGAAGTCTCAAGCATTCTCAACATTTACGCGCTCGACGTGCGTGACGCTTTCAGCAACCCTGACTCCCTCAAGCCCGTCCAACTCACCACTTCGGGCCAAGACTTCAACCCGCAGTGGCAGCCGTGACCATGGTTTGCTGTTCACCGTTCACTTATCACTGGCACCGATCACTCAGCTATAATCTTCCCATTGCCAAAAAGGAGACGGTATGAACGCACTGGATCAGTTACTCTCTGTGCCGGTCATTGACCGGACGCGCCGCAATCACGGCTTGGAACACGCCACCATCACCGTGCTGGCGCAAAAGATTCGCGGCCTCAGCCTGGCGGGCCGCTCCACGCCAAACGGCTTTTATCTGTACGGCGAGGTGAGCAGCGACGCCGTACACGACGCCGTGCACGAAGCCCTGAAGCGGATGAAGAACGGCGAGCGGCAACTGGCCGTACACCCGAACTGCGGCACGAACTTCGTCGTGTCGGGTCTGGCCGGCGCGCTGGCCGGGTACTTCGGTTTCCTCGGCGCGCGCAATTGGCGGACTCGGACTGAGCGGCTGCCACTGGTCGCCGGCCTCGCCACCCTCGCCCTCATCTTTGCCCAACCGGTCGGCCTCACCCTGCAACGCGAGGTCACTACCTCCGGCGACATGCGCGAACTGGAAATTGCCGGCATCACCCGCAACCTGATGGGCAACGTGCCGGTGCATTTCGTCACCACTCGCAATTAGCTGATGGCTGATGGCAGATCGCTATCAGCGATCAGCGAATGCCCCCTCGCTTCTACCTCCTCCACGGCCTCGACGAGTTCGCGATGACCGAGTTCGTGGACACGTTCATCGCGGAGATGGGCGACCCGGCCACCGCCTCGCTCAACCACACACGCTTCGATGGCCGCACCGTCACGCTCACCGATGTGCAGGCCGCCTGCGGGGCCATGCCCTTCCTGTGCGATTTTCGTTTGGTGGTGGTGGAGGGCTGGCTGACGAAGTTGTTGAGCCGCAGTGAAGAAGCCGAGGGTGAGAGTGAAGCCGAGCCGCCCCGTGGCAGCGTCTCCGCGAAAGAAACGTTATCCGCGCTGGCAACCTATCTCGAAGAGCAACCGGACACGGCGCGGCTGGTGCTCGTCGAGCGCCGCGACTTGCCGGAGAAGAACGCGCTCATGAAAGCGGCGTTGGGAAAGAGTTGGGCGTTAGTCCGCAAGTTTGATTTGCCCAAAGGCGAAGAACTGGTAAAGTGGATTCGGACGCGCGCCAAGACTGAGGGCGGCGAGTTCACGCGTGAAGCCGCGCAGGCGCTGGCTGAGGCCGAGCACGACCCGCGCGCGCTGGGCAACGAAATCGCCAAACTGCTGGCCTACGTGAACTTCACCCGGCCCGTTGACGGCGCTGATGTCAACGCGCTCACGCCCGCTGGCAGTGAGGCCCGCATCTTTGATTTTGTGGACTTCATCGGCCAGCGCAAGGGCGCGGCGGCGCAGCGTGAACTGAACAAATTGCTCGACAAAGAAGAGCCGTTGTATGTGCTGGGGATGATGGTGCGGCAGTTCCGCTTCATCTTGTTGGCGAAAGAACTTTTGGAATCGCGCCGCAACGAAGCCGAGGTCGCGCAAGCATTGAACCTTCATCACTACCCGGCCGGCAAGGTGTGCGCGCAATCGCGCAACTTTTCAATGCTAGGACTTGAGCGCATTTATCATCGCCTGCTCGAGTGCGATGCGGAGATCAAGACCGGCAAAGCCGACTCCGCCGTCGCGCTGGATGTGCTGGTGGCCGAATTGACCACGTGAAACGTGATGCGTGAAACGTGATTGCCCCTGAGCCGACTACGTTTCACGTTTCACGCATCACGCCTGA
>JBQTJD010000581.1:0-3629 GCA_052387475.1 Anaerolineales bacterium
TTTTTTTGTGTGGGGTTTTATTGGGTGTGGGGGGGGGCCGGCTCGCGGTGGGCTCAAACCTGCATGGGGCACGCGGCCAGCCACAAGCGGCTAATCACTCACCGACACATCCCACAGGCGATAGTTCTCGGCGGCGCGCGGCTTGTAGTTCCGCACGCGCAGGCTGACTGCCTCGAACGCCTCAGGGTAGTACAGGTACACGAAGGGCGGGTTCTCGCGCATGTACGTTTGAATCTCACCGTACAATTTCGCCCGCTCGCCCTGATCCACCGTGACGGCGACTTGATTGATCAAGTCAATCAGCGCTGGATCCTCCCAGTTCGCGTATGTCTCATCCTTGCCCAGCGCGCCCTGCAATCGCGTGTAGGCCTCGCCAAAGGTCACCGACCAGCTATCCACGAACAGCGGCGGCAGCTCCTTCTTGGATTCACGATCCCAATAAGCGTTGGCCTCCTGCAATTCGAGTTCGTTCGTGATGCCGACCTCGTTGAGCTGCGCGCTGATGGCCTGGCACACCTCGTTGATCTTGGGGTAGCCGGCGTCGGGGCAGGCCATGTTCATCTCGAAGCCGTTGGGGTAACCGGCCTCCGTGAGCAGGGCTTTGGCTTTTTCCGGGTCGTAGGGGATCGGCTCGGCGTTGTCGAAACCGAGGTTCGCCGACGAGACGAAGCCGACCGAGCGCGTGGCAAAGCCGTCGAACACGGCATCAATGATGCCGTCGAGGTCAATGGCGTAGGCCAGCGCCTGCCGGACCTTGGGGTCCTCAATCGGCGTGCCCTTGCCCGTGCTCACGTTGTTGAAGGCCAGGTAGTACGAGCGATCCACCGGATAGCGCAAGATGGTCAGCCCCTCGGCGCCGAGCAACGACTTGGCGTCTTCCGAGGTCAGACGCGGGGAGATGTCAATCTCGCCAGCCTGCACGGCGGCTACGCGGGTGGCGGCTTCCGTCATGAAGCGGAAGGTGACTTGCTCCACCTTGGGGTAGCCCTGGCGCCAGTAGCTGGGGTTGGCCACCACAGTCAGATGGTCGCCTTTGACCCATTCCTTGAACATGAACGCTCCGGTGCCGATGGGGTTTTCGGCGAACGCCTGGGCACCCATCTCCGCGTGCGCTTTGGCTGGGATCATCGCCCAACTGGCGGCCATGGTGGGCAGCAACAGCGCATTCGGCTCCGGCGTGTGGACGCTGACGGTGAACTCATCCACCTTCTCGACCTTATCCGCCAATGTCCAGTTGTTGGCGTAGGTGACTTCCGGTTGGCGGTATGTCTCCCAGCTATACACGACCGAATCGGCGTTGAACGGCTCGCCGTTGTGGAAGGCCACGTCCTGGCGCAGGTGGAAGGTGGTGGTCGTGCCGTCGTCGGAGACTTCCCAGCTTTCGGCCAGCGCCGGCTCGATGGTGCCATCGGCTGCCGGGTAGACGAGTGAGTCGTACATCGTCCAGGAGGCGTTATCGGCCTGGCGTTCTGGCGCGTACGGCACTTCGATGGCGGCGATGTCGGTCGTCAGGCCGATGGTGAGGGTGCCTTGCGGCTTGAAGGGTGCGGGCGTGGCGGTGACGACCACTTCCTGCTGAACGATCTGCGTTTCCTTGACGGTGACGATCTCGGTTTCTTTGACGACTTGCGCCGTGGGGGTAGCCGCTGGGGCGCAAGCCGCCAGCACCATCGCAGCAATAGCGGCGAGGCTGGCGATTTTCCAAAGTTTGTGAGGGGCTCGCATGACTCTATTCTCCTTGTACAAATCAAATAGACTGCCAGGTGAGGGCATTGACGTTTAGTTCACTTCGAGCACCACCTCCTTTGCGTGAGGCTTACCAGTGTTTTGGGTCCACAGCCAGCGCATGCAATTTAGTTGTGAGTCAGCGGTCGGGGAAATCCGAAGGCAGTATAGCCCGACCCGCCGAGAAGTCAACCAGCTCCGTCCGCTTTTGACGCCGACATGGCGATGCGCCGCCCGGCCTGCGGCGGTGGCGGCAGCGACGCATGAGCGGCCACGATGGCCTGGGCCTGCGCGAGGCGATCCGCCGGCATCGGCTCCACTTTCATCGTGCGTTGATTGACGTGCAACCACATCTGCTCGGTGGTCGCCGCCAGGTAATCTTCGTGCGCGTGATAGAGATTGTGAAAGATGTGGAGGCGTTTGGCATCTGCCCCCAGCACCAATGTGGTGAAGCGCAGCGGCGCGCCCTCCCGCAACTCGCGCACAAAGCTGATGTGGCCCTCGACCGTGTAGATCGTGCAGCCGGTCTGCTCACGGTACGCCTCGCCAAAGCCGAGGTATTGCAGCAGCGCCTCCGTCGCCCCGGCAAATGCAACTAGGTAATAGCCGTCCATCATGTGGCCGTTGTAGTCCATCCACTCGGCGCGGGCGGTGTCACGATAGAGTGAGAGGGGAGAAGGGATGGTCATGGAGGTAGCCTCAAGTGACGGTCAATCACCTTGAGGTCGAGTTCAAGCGTTTGCGCGCTGCTTCCAGAAATTCTTGTGTCGGTGACAGCACTCCCAATTGCTGCCACGTCAACAGCCGATCCCACAGATCCCAAGCTTCGGCCAGCTTCCCGTTTTCGATACGAAAGTAATTCACGCCCGACCACTCGACCGGTTTACTCGTTGGCGCTATGCCGGCGAATTCTGCAGTGTGAGTCCCCCGCACCGACCAGCGCACCATCACTTGTGACTCGTCGGCTACCATCTCGTCCAGTGTGAGGTGAGTATTGCCAAACATACCGCCACTATTCTGATCTTCTAACAACGCTTTGAAGGCCGCCGGGCCGTGCGCCTCGGCCGGAATTTCAGCTTCGGTTTGGTGCAGCCCGCGTACGAAGAATCCGGGCGCAAGAATTTTGTCCAGTTCATCCGAGGTGCGACCGGCGAAAGCATCGAAGTATCGGCGCACGAGTTGTATGTTGTTTCAGTTGACATTGAATCACATCAGCCCATTGCCTCACGCACCGCCTGCGCCAGCCGCTTCGCGCCCTCCGCCAATTCATGCGGCTTGTACAGGCTGAAGGCCAATCGCAGTTCATTCTTCCCGCGACCGTCGAGGCAGAATTTGTGGCCGGGGATAAAAGTGACGTTGCGGGCTTCGGCAGCCGGAAGAAGCGCGGCGGCATTCATGTATTCGGGCAGCGTCACCCACACGAAGAAACCGCCCTCGGGTCGCGTCCAACTCACGCCCTTCGGCATAAACTCCGCCAGCGCGTCGAGCAGCGCATCGCGTCGCGCGCGGTACTCGGTTTGGAGGGCGGCGACCTGCTTGTCGAAATCGCCCGCCGTGCACAGCGCGCCGACCATCATGGCCGCGTAGTGATTGACGCCGCCGCCGCTGTCGCGCAAGCCGCCATCGGCGAAGCGGCGCATCTGGTCGGCGTGACCGGTGAGCGTGCCCAGTCGCAGACCGGGCGCGAGTGATTTGGCAAATGAGCCCATGCGCAACACCGTGCCGCGCGGCGCGAGGCTGAAGAGCGACGGCGGGCTGACGTCGTCGTAACTCAACTCGCGGTACACATCGTCCTCCATGATCAGAACACCGGACTCGGCGGCGATCTCGACCAATACACGCCGGCGCTCGGCGGCCAGGCTGAGGCCGGTGGGATTGTGGTAGGTGGGGATGGTGTACAACAA
>JBQTJD010000582.1:0-2644 GCA_052387475.1 Anaerolineales bacterium
AAATCCTCAACAAGGTTTCCGATCGGCAATTTACACAGGATGATCTGGATTTGATGCTGGTGGTGGCGCAACTGGCCGCGACCGCCATCCGGCGGGCCGAACGGGCCGGCGGGCCGCAAGCACTGGCGGCCTCGCTGTAAGTGTGTGATGACGCCAGCCTGGGCTGGCGTTTTCTTTTGAGACAACACGGTGGCGTGCTTTTGATTTTTCGATACAAGGAGACTTCACTCATGTTCGAAGGGTTTAGGAAATTCATCATGCGCGGCAATGTGCTGGATCTGGCCGTCGCTGTCATCATCGGCGGCGCGTTCGGGGCCATCGTCACCTCGCTGGTGAACGATATCCTCATGCCCCTCATCGGCGCGCTGTTGGGTGGCATCAACTTCGCCGGTCAGGCCCTCACCATCGGTTCAGCTTCCATTGGTTGGGGCAATTTCATCCAGGCCATCATCAACTTCCTCATCATCGCTTTCATCATCTTCCAATTGGTGCAGGTGGCGAACCGTCTCAACCCGCCCCCGCCGCCTCCACCGCCGCCCGGCCCTTCCAACGAAGAAAAGCTGCTGGGCGAGATTCGCGACTTGTTGGCCAAACGCTAGCACCCTCATCATTCACGCGCCTGTCTCAACACTGGGCCATGACTTTGCCAGTCGTGGCCCGGTTCTTTTTGCGCCGGTATAATTTGGGATGTTGATCACCCCACGCTCAACACTGTGGATTGGACTGGCGCTGCTGTTGGCGGCCTGCACTGCGCCAGCGGCCAGCGTGACGCCAACCCCGGCGAACGACGAAGCCGTTCGCACCGTTTCGCCGCGCAGCGCGCAACTCTCTGAACTGCGCAACGCCGTGACCACGCGCGACACCAACGCCGCCGAGTGGGGCGGCGCTGCCGAAGGACAAACCTTCACCGTGAGCGGCGGCGTCCGCACCGGGGAAGACTCACGCGCCCGCGTCGATACCTCCGAAGGCTCCATCGTCCGCGTCGCCGCCAACACCGAGTTCGAACTGCTCGAGTTCCCGCCCGGCACGCAGAACCCCATCACCAAACTTAAGCTCGAGGCCGGCAAACTGTGGATTGTGGTGACGCGGGCATTGGCCGATGGCAAATTTGAGATCGAAACGCCCAGCGGCGTGGCCACGGTGCGCGGCTCGTTGATGAGCGTGGAGCAAGCCATCGGCGCCGGCCCGTTGCTCATCACTTGCCTCGAAGGCGTGTGTCGGTTGGGCAACCCGACCGGCAACTTTGTGGATCTGGTGGCGGGCCAGCAGAGCGCCATCGCCGCGCCGGGGCAGGACCCCACGTCGCCCACGCCGATGACGACGACGCAGTTTCAAGACTGGTTGCAAAACGTTCCGGAAGCCGTGACGGCGGCGACGAATTTTCTGAGTGTAAGCGCAGCGACACCCACCCCGACGCCGCCCGGCCCATCCGCGGGCAGCAGCCTCCCGGGCGGTGGCGCCAACCTGAGTGGGCCGCGGCTCGCCTTCGATAACCAGGACACGCTCCACCTCGTGTACGAAGCGCGCGGCGCGCGGGTGAACAACGATTACTTCCATCAACAATTGCCACCGGGCGGCGCGTGGACTGAGCCTGAAGCGCTCAGCGCCGACTTCGCGTTTTTGTTCGGCAGCCTGACGCTGCTGCCCAACGAGGCGGGCGTGGCCTGCGTATATTGGAGCGGGGCGCTCACGGGCACGTCGGATCAGGGCTTCTTCCGCCGTTGTCGCGAGGGCGCGGGCTGGTCGGCGCCGGAGAGCGTGGCGCGGTCGCTGGGCACCATGCGCGACTACTCATTGGCCTACACGCCCGAGGGCCAACTGCGTACGCTATACGTCGGAGGCGCGGGCACGGTATACCTCGACTCGCACAACCTCGGCGCAGCGGAGGATGATGTTGAGGATCCGCAACTTTCGGGCGAGGCGCTGGCCGTGCAGGCCCGGCTGGCGATTGACGCGCGCGGCGGCTATCACGTGGCGTGGGTGAATTTGGGGCAGGCCAGCGGTGACCCGTTCACAGTGGAGTATCGCTACTCCTCCGACGGCGGGCAGACGTGGACGCAGCCACAGACTCTCTCCGAGGCAGAGAACGCGCCGGACGGTTTGCGTCTGCAATTGAAAGCCGATGCTCAGGGCAACCTTCACCTGACGTGGAATACCAGCAATGGTCTATACTTTCGCCGCTGGACGAATACCGAAGGTTGGGGCGCGGCCATCAACATCGCCGGTGAAGAAGATGGGCCGTGGACGGTGCTGGCCGTCAACGCCGATGGGTTGGCGCGCGCAGTCTGGTATCGCGACGACGGCGTACGCTACGTCGCGCAAAATGTAGATGGCACATGGCCGCCGCCGCGCGTCGTTGCGGCAGCAACCAATCTGGATGTTGGTCTGGCCGTTGACGCGCAAGGCCAGGCGCATGTGGTTTGGATCAAAGATGATGCGCTGCGATACAGCACGATGCCGTGAAACGATACGGGCCGCGAATATCGCGGCCCGTATCGTTATTGCGAATGTGTGCGAAGCTAGGGAGTAAACCCACCCGCATTCCACGCCGTGAGCGCAAGTTTGGCCTGACCGGCGAGGGAGGGATGGAAGTAATCGCGCGTCGAAACATCGCTCGGCAGGAAGTCGGTGTTGAAGGCGGCGT
>JBQTJD010000583.1:0-12261 GCA_052387475.1 Anaerolineales bacterium
TTTGTCTCTTTAATTGGGGGCCCTTGGCGCGCTATGGCCATCCTGGGGTATTAGTGCGCCCCTGCGCGCGAAACCAGTCGGGCAAATCAAAGACCGCGCGTACGCGCTCAGGGCGACATCAAATCAAGATTGTGCCTGCGCCATCGCCAGCAAGCTCAAGCCCACCGGCACATCGCTCAGCTTTAGCCAACAGCTTTCGATGGAGAGGAACGCGGTGAGGGCGCGATTGACGATGGGCGCAGGCAACACCACATCACTGTGCGCGTCATCAGCGCGCTGAATCAAACGGCGCACGACCGCCGGCGCAAAGAGCGCGGCCCCCACATAGGTCAAGCACCGCACCGCGAAGTTCGCCGCTTCCAATTTCTGTCGCAACTCAGCTTTGCCGTAACGGTGCCGTGTATGCACCTGCCGGTCGTGTGCGCCGCGCAGCCAATCGTGCGCCGGCACCCGCAGCAACAACCAGCCGCCGGGCCGCAGCACGCGCGCACACTCGCGTAACGCGGCCACATCATCGCTGACCGCGAGATGGTAGAGGACTTCAAACGACGTGACCAGATCAAACGAAGCGGCTGGGAAGGGGAAAGTACTAACCGAAGCGCGAGCCACGCGGGGCGACACGCGGGCCGCATAGTGAACGGCGCGCGGGTGCACATCCACGCCGACCGGGGAACCAAATTCGTTCAGCCATTTCAATCCCCCACCCACGCCGCAGCCGGCATCCAAAATGGCCGCGTTCGGCGGCAACGGCAAATGGCTCAGAATCGTCCGCGCGATATTGCGCATCCCGACATACCACCAGTGCGTGGCCTCCAGCCGGGCGATGTTGTCGTACTCGCTCAACTCCATGCGCTTACCCCCTCTGTCCCCCCATCGCCGCGCGAAGCAACTCGATAATCCTCTTATCGGGCGCGCGGCGATGGGGGGATGAAAGGGGGGTCACGCCTGCTGAGGTTCGGCGATACCCAGCTTTTCTTCGATGGCGGCAAGGGCAGAGGCCGGCAGCGTTGCGCCTTTGGTTTGGCGCCGCACGTAGTCTTTGAGTTGCTTGACGTGCAGGGCCGTCACCGGCGCGCCCTTGGCTTCGACGATGGCGCGCGCGTTCATGAAAACGACGATGGGCTTTGGTTCCAGCGTGGTGTCGGGGGCCTGTTTCTTGAGGAATGACTTGAACGCCGCCGCCTCGCCGACGGCCTCTGCCGTCGGGTTGCCAAGCACATCGCGCGGGGCGAAGAAGCTGAACAGGCCGCGTCGCTCGCCAGGGTTTTTCCATTTCCCGTCTTCGTACGCAATCGGCCCGCCCTGAAATTTGGGCACGAGCACAAAGACACCGCTCGGCGCGACCAGCACGTGGTTTGCGCCCAGCCGATGATTGTAGAGCGTGTGCCGGTCGTCGAGGCCGCGCAACGCATCGCTCAAGCCCCGGTCGGGCCGGCGACCCCAGCGGAAGTTTAGCGCGCCGCCCAGATTGCTGAGCATGTAGCCGATGACGAAGGCCGCCACGACGTAAATCAACAACTGCGGCTGCTCAACCTGCGGGCGCGAAATGGCGTAGATGTTGATGAACAACGCGCCGATGATGAGAGCGATGCCGCCCAACGACGCGTAGCGGCCAATGGTGACGTTGCGGTTGACGAGTTTGGTGTCGGTGACGATACGCATGTGAAAGTGACAAGTGGCAGGTGGCAAGACGCCAATCAATGCGGAGGCACTCGCCCTAGCTTTCAAACTTTCTCAATACCAGGCAGGCATTCTGTCCCCCCAGCCCGAACGAGTTCGACAGCGTGGTACGGAGATTGGCCGGGCGCGCTGTGTTCGGCACGTAATCCAGATCACACTCTGGATCGGGCGTTTCGTAATTGATAGTGGGATGCAGCACGCCGTGGTGCAGGCTTAATGCACAGACCATCCCCTCAATCGCGCCGGCTGCGCCCATCGGGTGGCCGATCATGCTTTTGGTGGAACTGACCGGGATGTTGTACGCGCGCTCGCCGAAAACGTGCTTGATGGCCGCCGTCTCGGCCGGGTCGTTGATGGGCGTCGAACTGCCGTGTGCGTTGATGTAATCAATCTCATCCGGTGTGACGCCGGCGTAGCGCAGCGCCCATTGCATGGCGCGGATGGCGCCCGCGTGCGTGGGGTCAGGCGCGGCGACGTGATAGGCATCGGACGACGACGCGTAGCCCAGCACCTCGGCATAGATGTGCGCGCCGCGCGCCAGAGCGTGATTAAGCTCCTCGACGAGCAGGATCGCGCAGCCTTCCGAAAAGATGAAGCCCTCGCGGTCTTTGTCGAACGGGCGCGAGGCCTTTTCGGGCCGGTCATTGAAACTGGTCGGCATGGCCCGCATGGCGCTGAAGCCGCCGATGGTCATGTCCGTAATCGACGCTTCCACGCCGCCGCTGATCACGATATCGGCCATGCCGCGACGGATCAACTCCGTTGCTTCGCCCACCGCTTGTGTGCCACTGGCGCAGGCCGTCACCACCGTGTTGAGTGGGCCGAGCGCGCGCAAAGCTTTGCTCACGTGATGCGCGGGCATGTTCGGCACCGACTCGGGCACCGAGAATGGGCTGACGCGCGCGTGGCCCTGCTTGCGCAGCGTGGTTGTGCCCTCGTCGGTTTTATCCAGCCCACCGATGGCCGTGCCGAGCAGCGTGCCCACGCGCTCGGGATCGGGGAAGCCACCATTGAAGCCGCTATCCACCAGAGCTTCCTGTGCGGCGGCCACGGCCAATTGCGAACAGCGGGCCATGCGGCGCGCATCCTTCACATCCAAATACTTGCGCGGCTCGAAACCCTTCACCTCGCCCGCGATCTGGCACGGCAGCCCGCTCGCATCAAACTGGGTGATGCGGCCGATGCCCGAACGGCCGGCGAGGAAAGCTTTCCAGGTCTCATGGCGCGTCAGGCCAAGCGGGGTGATGGCGCCGAGGCCGGTGATGACCACTCGGGCGCGCGGGCGCATGTTCGAGTTACTATCTGTATGATTCTGCTGAATGTGCGGCGTCATGCTGGCACCGGCTGTGGAATGGGAGCCGCGCTGAGCGTGCGCGCGATCTCCGTGCGGATACCGTCAACGACGCCGGCCTCAGCCGCCTGGCGGGCCACGCGCACCGCATTCTTCACTGCCAGCGCATCCGAGCGCCCGTGGCCGATGAAGACCAGCCCGTTGATGCCGAGCAGCGTGGCCGCACCCTCCTCGCTTGGGTCGAGCAGTTTGCGCACGCTGCGGAGTGTGGGCCGCACCAGCATCCCGCCGACCTTCGCGGCCAGCGGCCCGCTTTGAATCCGCTCGCGCACCGTTTCCAGACTCAACTTCGCCACCGCCTCCGCCGATTTCAACAGCACGTTACCGGTGAAGCCATCGAGCACGGCCACATCCACTTCGCCGCCGAGCAGTTCTTTGCCTTCAATATTGCCGACGAAGTTGAGGCCGGAGTTCGCGAGCAGCGGGTATGCGTCTTTGATGAGTTGGTTTCCTTTGCCCGCCTCCTCGCCGTTGGAGACGAGGCCGACGCGTGGCCGCCGCACACCGCGCACGCGCTCGGCGTAGATGCTGCCCATGACGCCGAACTGCACAAGATTGTCCGGCTTGCAATCGGGGTTCGCGCCCACATCCAGCACGATGCAGATGCCGGTCTTGGTGGGGAAGGGGGCGGCCAGCGCCGGTCGGTCCACGCCGGGGAGGGTGCCCATGCGAAAGTAAGCAGTGACTGAGGCGGCGCCGGTGTTGCCCATCGTCACGAAGGCGTCGGCGCGGCCGGCGATGACTTCATCCATGCCAATCGCCATCGAGTTCTGCGTGGTCTTGCGTTTGGCCTTGAGCACCAGCGCCATGCCCTTGTCTGCCATCGTGAGTTGTTCGGGGGCATGCTTGAGGCTGATGGGCAGGCCGGCGGCGTTGAATTCGGCCAGCAGGGGTTTGATCCGGGCCTCATCGCCCGTTAGGATGATCTCGACGCCGTACTCGCGCGCTGCCATCACTGCGCCCTCGACGTCCGGCCTGGGGAAATTATCGCTCCCCATCGCGTCCACGACGATTCGCATACTGCTCCTCGGAAACTGGGGTAGCGGGGATTGTACCCTAGCTGAAAAAGAAAGCGAGTTATCGCGGTGATTACACACAACTGCTCTAGGCCCGCGTCCTCGCGGGCCGTCCGCGAGTGTCGCTTTGCTTATGCGGACGGTGAGCATCGGAGATGTGAATAATCACCACGAGTTATCGTGTCTCGCGCCATTGCTGGCAAAGATTTTGGGCGGCTTCTGTCCAGGATGGATAATGAAAAGTAAAGCCTGACTTCAGCAACCGTCCGGGAACAACCCGACGGCTCTTGAGAATTAACTCGGTCTCAGTTTGCAAGAATAGTGCGCCGACTTCCAGCATCCACTCCATTGCCGGAAGACCCAGCGGCATGCCCCAGGCTTGTCGCAATGTTTGCATGAACTCCGCATTTGGCGCCGGGTGAGGTGAACTGAGATTGACGCGCCCCTCCATCTTCTCGTGCTCAATGATCCATTGAAGCGAGCGAACAAAGTCATCAGCATGTATCCATGAGACGTACTGCCGTCCGTTACCAGCTTGCCCACCGAGACCGAACCGAACAAGCCTCAACAAGGTATCGAAGATACCGCCACGATCGGGGCTCATCACCATCGCAGAGCGCAGGGCTACTTTTCGAGTGCGCGGGGTGTGGGCAGCATCAAATGCTCTCTCCCAGGCATTGGCGACCTCAATGCTAAAGCGCCATGTGTCGGAGGCATTTGGCTCTGAACCGCCAAGAATTCCCGTTGCTTCATCGTTGGGCGCGTCGTAGCGGTGAGCGTAAATTGTAGCCGTGCTGGCTTGGAGCCAAAGGCGGGGTGGATGATGAGCGTGAGTGATGGCCTCTTCGAGGAGCCGGGTTGAATTCACCCGCGAGTCCATGATCAGCCGTCGGTTTTCGGGTGTGTAACGGCAATTGACGCTGCGACCCGCCAAATTGATCACGACATCCGCGCCTTCAAGATCGTTTGTCCAAGCGCCAAATGTCTCGGCATCCCATACAACACTTCGCCCAACGACCTGGCTATGTTGGCGGCTGAAAATAATGACTTCGTGCCCGGTCGCCTGAAATGCTCGCGACAGTAGTTGCCCAACTTGGCCGCTGCCGCCGGGGATAACGATTTTCATTGTTCGGCCTCTTGGGTCTTGGGGTGAGGGTTTCAGTTCGGTGAAAAGTCCGCGTTGTGGTCGGATTGGGGGCTGGAGAGCATGGCACGGATGAGGCTAATTTCGCGGCGATAGAGCCTGCGCTCGCGGTCGAGCATCTCTTCGGCGGTGGCGCTGTCGAGCAACGCCTGCTTCTCCGCCATCGGCACCTGCACGATGATGGCCGAGAACTACGCCAGCGCCACCGGGCTGGCGGGCATTTCCTGCTTATCGAATGACATGTCGGCCACTTGCCCGAGCAACTTGAGATAGCGTGTGATCCACGGAGTGAGCCGCCGCGCACAATTTTGCGCCTGGCTCTCGTTGGGCGCTGCCAGCGGGAATTTCTCAACCGTGCCCTGCAAGTAGCTTGTGTCGGTGTGCAATTCGTGGATGCGAAACCGCTCCTGCCCAACGACTTCGATATTCATGCGGCCATCCGGCAGGCGCTCGACGCGCGAGATTGTGCCGTAGGTACCAATGGGGTGGGGCCGGGCCGGCCCGACGACCTCGCGCCCGGAGTCGATCAACACCACGCCAAAGGGCAGGCGATCCGTGACGCAGCGGTTAATCATCTCGCGATAGCGTGGCTCGAAGATGTGCAACGGTAGCGTCATCCCGGGAAAGAGGACCGTGTGCAGAGGGAACAGCGGGAGTTTAATGGCGCACATGCAAAATGATTGACAGTCCGTCTCGGCTGGCTATAATTCTATCGCTCTCGCCAAACCTGCGCCCGTGGCGGAATTGGCAGACGCGCTAGGTTGAGGGCCTAGTGGCCGCAAGGCTGTGTTGGTTCAAATCCAATCGGGCGCACGAAGACAGTACACGTGGCAGTGGCTAACCGGTCACTGCCACGTGTGGTTTGTTTACGAGTGCTTTTAGGAGGGCAGGGCGATGCGACGGTTGCTTATTGCGTTGGCGGTGATGCTATCGACAGCGTGCGAAATCACCATATTTGGTGTTGGGATGGACGAAGTGATCCCAGCAACGCCGGGACCCGCAAGCACTGCTACCTTCGCGCCGACGAGTGTGCCTGCAATTTCACTGCTATCGGGCGGGCTTGGCCTTTCAAAGGCCGAGTGGGAACAAGCACACAGGCAAACCGATACAGACTTTCTCGGGCCGATCTACGATGAATATTACATCGTGATGTTTGCCAACGAGCACGTGTCGTACATCGAGCGCCAATGGGCCACCCCGGTGACTTCGCAGGACGCCGAGGCCGAAGGCGCGATGCTCGTCCCGAGTGACGCGGTGCGCATGGAAGCCTACAGCCCAGATGGACGGCCGGAGACGATTGTCATTCTCTACACAAGCGAATACTTGAAAACGCAATTTGCAGATGAGCAATTTGTCGGCGGTGAAGCAGGAAACTTTACTTTACAGTACAACGTGTTTGATGGTGTGGTGACGCGGATGATTGTTGCGTTGGGAAACAACCCGTGACCCGCCCGACCGAATTCGCCTACGCCTTCAACCGCTACACGCGCGAGGCGAGTCAGTCGCTTCTCAACGCGGGGCGCGGATTGGATAGCCTCGCCGGTAACTTTTGCTATCACCGGCCTGTTTCGTTAGCTTTTTTCGAAATCAATGACCAGACCGAAGCGGTCACTAGCGTATCGCAGCCGGGTCTGTCACGTCACCTCTGGCCGCTCAGTCGGATACTTCTCGTAGTGCCGTTCCACAATAACCTGTCGCATCCGCATCACTGCCTCGTAAATATCCGTGAACGAGGTGTAGATTGGCGCAAGGCCGAAACGGATGTTGTCGGGGAAGCGGAAATCGGGGATGACGTTCATCACTTCGATCAGCGCCCGGTCGATGCGCAAGCCTTCCGGATGCCCCAGCGAGACGTGCGACCCACGGTTGGCTGAGTCGCGGGGCGAATTCAAGCTGACGCCCAACGGGTGGAGCAGCGCTTCCCACAACGCAATCAAGTATTCGGTCTGCCGCAACGATTTTGCCCGCAGCCGCTCGATCCCCGCTTCCAGCAACAATTCCACGCCCGGCTCCACCGCCGCGAGCGACAGCATCGTTGGCGTGCCGGCCAAAAAGCGCGTGAGGCCCGGAGCGGGGCGATAATCCAGCGTCATCTCAAATTGATTCTTCTGCCCGAACCAGCCCCAGATTGGGCTGTTCAGTTTCTCCTGCAAGTCTGCGCGCACGTAAAGGAACGCCGGCGCGCCCGGCCCGCCGTTGAGATACTTGTACGAGCAGCCGACGGCCAAATCCACATGGCACTCGTTGAGCGCCACCGGCACTGCGCCCGCCGAGTGGCTCAAATCCCACAGCACCCACGCGCTGGCGCGATGCGCGAGTTCGGTGATGACGGCCATGTCGTGCAGTTGGCCGCTCTTGAACTCGACGTGCGAGAGGGTGACCAGCGCGACGCTGGCATCAATCGCCTCAGCCAGTTCTTCCACGGACACCGTCAAACCATCTTTCGACGGCATGATGCGGAGTTCGCAGTTCAGCGCCTGCGCGATGCCCTGAAGCAAATACACATCTGAAGGGAAATTGAGATCGTCGGTGACGATGACACGCCGGCCCCGGTTGGCGGTGAGCGCCGCCATCACCAGTTTGTAGAAGTTCACCGAGGTGGAGTCGGTGACGAGCACTTCCTCCGCCCGCGCGCCGATGAGTTGCGCGATCTTGCCGCCCACGCGCTGCGGAGCCGTGAACCACCCCTCACCCCAACCCCGGATCAGCCGCCGGCCCCACTCGCTCTCGACGGTATCTTTCATCCGGGCAATTGTGCGCTTCGGCAATCGGCCCAGCGAATTGCCGTCCATATAAATCAAGTCAGGGTCGCTAATCACGAACTCGTCGCGGAAATGACCGAGTTCGTCTTCGGCATCGAGTTGTTCGGCGTAGGCGCGGTCGGTGAAAGTGTGCATAGGCCGAGATTATATCTGGCGACGACATCACCCCTCTCCCGGTGGGAGAGGGGCCGGGGGTGAGGGGTCGTCAACGATGTCAGCCGGATGTCGGTTGACGAATCTAGTAACTGGGTTTATTCTTTTGCCTGGAATTTTCAACTCGCTTGGCGACTTTTATCCTGAGCGCCGCACAGAAACTCACTCATGCCCACCCAGGCCGGTTACTCATCCACAGGGCTTCCTTATGCCCGTCTCAGTGATGCTGGTCCCGTTCTGGTGATCTTTACCGGATCGGAACTGGAACACAAGCCGCCGTCAACGATGACTCAACAGGGTTTCCGCGCGGGCCTGAAGCGGCTGACACGACAATACACAACTTATCTGCTGAGCCGTAAACCCAATTTGCCGCGCGGGTATACGGCCAAAGACATGAGCGATGACTTTGCCGATATGATCCGCGCCGAGATTGGCGGCCCTGTTCACATCATGGGCATGTCCAGCGGCGGCTCGAGCGCGATGCACTTTGCCGTGGATTATTCCGAGCTGGTGAATAAGCTGGTGTTGGCGATGACCGCTTATCGTCTTGATGAGCATGGCCGGGAAGTATGCTGCATCTGGCGCGATCTGGCGTTGGCGGGTCAGTGGCCCGCTCTGTGGGAACGGATGGGCGTGGATGTGGCCGAAGGCGCGACGCCGGAATGGGTCATTCGCCCGATGATGCGCTGGTTTGGAGGGTTGCTGCTCGGCACGCCGAAGAATGGGTCGGATCTGGCAGTGGTGCTGGAATCGGATATGAACCTCGACGTGCTGGACAAACTGCCGGCCATCACTGCGCCGACGCTGGTGATCGGCGGGGCGCGTGATCCGTTTTACGGGGCGGCGGCCATCCGCGAGACGGCCGCGCGCATCCCGCACGCGACGCTGCACCTGATCGACGGGGGCGGGCATGCCGTGGTGAAGACGCATACCAGAGGGTTTGAGGACCAACTCCTCAGGTTCCTTCAAGCGGAGATTTAGACCTATGTCGGTTCGCTTTGCGTTGCTCGGTCTGTTGGCGCAACGTCCTCGACACGGCTACGAGTTGCACGCTGCCTTTGAGGCGCTGGTCGGCGGTGAGCAGAACTGGGATGTGAAGCCCGCGCAAATCTACACCACCCTCGCCCGGCTGGAGGATAGCGGCCTGGTGACGTACGAGGGCGCAGAACAGGTGGGCGGGCCAGAGAAATATAACTACGCCATCACGCGCGATGGGCGGGCCGAGTTAATCGCATGGTTCGCTTCGGGTGTCGAGCGCGAGCACAATCGCGACGAGTTCTTTCTCAAGCTCATGTTGGCGCTGCTGACAGGCGAAGCCAGCCCACGCAAATTGATCCAGACCCAGCGAGCCAAGTTGTTTCAAGACCTGCACGCCGTCACCGCGCGCCGCAACCGGTGCGATCCCAAACACGAGTTGGCTCGCATCCTGTTATTCGATAAGGCCCTCATGCACCTCGAGGCCGAGGTACGCTGGCTCGATATGCTCGAAGGACGTATGGACGAAGTAAAGCGGCAGCCGCTGCCCGAGCCGGAAGCCAAACCGCGCGGGCGACCTAGGAAAGTTGTGGAGGAATAACATGTCTCTCATTCGCACTGAAAACCTGACCAAGATTTACGGCTCCGGCGAAACAGCGGTGACCGCGCTGGATCACGTGAACGTGGCCGTGAACGCCGGCGAGTTCGTGGCGGTGATGGGGCCGAGCGGTTGCGGCAAATCCACGTTGCTGCATTTGCTCGGCGGGCTGGACCGGATGACCTCGGGCCGCGTGCTGATTGATGGCGCCGACCTTTCGACGCTCGGCGACGCGCGCCTCACTGAACTGCGGCGGCGCAAGATCGGTTTCGTCTTCCAATTCTTCAACCTCATCCCGGTGCTCAACGCCGCCGAGAACGCCGCCTTGCCGTTGACATTGGATGGCGTAAAACCGGCTGACGCTCAAGCGAAGGCTGGCGCGTGGCTGACGAAGGTCGGCCTCGGCAACCGGCTGCATCATCGCCCTGATCAGCTCTCGGGCGGGCAGCAGCAACGGGTAGCCGTCGCGCGCGCGCTGGCCACCGAGCCGGCGCTCATCCTCGCCGACGAGCCAACGGGCAACCTCGACTCGCGCGCATCCGAGGAAATTGCTGGAGTGTTGCGGCAAGCGTCAGAGGAATGGGGCCGCGCGGTGGTGATGGTGACGCATGACCCGCGCATCGCCGCGTACGCTGACCGTATCATCTTCTTGAAGGATGGCACCATTGTGGACGAGACCCGCCTCGACCCCAGCAGTGATAGCGCCGAAGCGAAGATGGTGCGCGAAAAAGTCGAAGCCTTGTAGCAATTAGTGAACAGTAAGCAGTTTGAATTCTACTGTTCACTGCTCACTGATAACTGGATTTTGCCATGAACATTCAACTCACCCTTGCCCTGCGTTATCTGGCCGGGCGCAAACTGCGCACCGGCCTGACCACGCTTGCAATTGTATTTGGCGTGTTAGTCATCTTTGGCCCGAACACGATATTGCCGGCATTCATCAGCGCCTTTCAAGCCAATGCGATGGCGCTGGCCGACCAAACCGACGCCACCATTACGAATAAGACCGGGGAAGCCTTTCCCGTTGACGTTGCGCAAACAGTGGCCCAGGTGGCGGGCGTGCGCCAGGTCTCCGCGAAACTTGAACGCGGCTTGAACTTACCGGCCGACTTTTTCGACAATGACCCGGCCACGCCGGATCGCATCACCGCAGTTTCACTGGTCGGCGGCAACCCCGAAGAATTGCGGGCGATGGGCTATTACAACCTCGCAGAGGGTCGCTTCATCACCGCAAACGATGAAGACGTGGCGGTGATTGCCAAATCACTCGCCGAAGCGGCTGGCGTGAAACTTGGCGATGTGCTGAAATTGCCAACCGCCACTGGCTTGGCGGAATTTACAATTGTGGGCTTGCTCCCCCAACGCCTGCTACCGGGCAACGAAGCAGTCATCGTGTCGCTGGCGCAAGCGCAAAAGTTGCTTGATATGCCGGGCAAAATCAATGTGATTGATGCGAACTTTGACACCGCCGATGACGCTCGTCGCGCCCAAATCGAAGCGACGCTCAAAACGACGCTTGGGTCGCATTACACCATCGGCGTTTTGCAAGCCGGCGCGGAGATTCTGACGAACATCAAGAACGGGCAAGCCATTATGACTTTGCTCGGCACACTCGGCTTGTTGATGGGCGGGTTTATCATCTTCAACACCTTCCGCACCATCGTCGCCGAACGCAAACATGATATTGGGATGTTGCGCGCGATCGGCGCGAATCAAACCACTATTCTGTCGCTCATCCTCGTCGAAGGCCTGGTGCAAGGCGTGGTGGGCACGGCGTTAGGGTTGTTATTTGGCTATCTCTTTGGCGTGCTGGCGCTCAATGCCTTTGCTTCGATTATGCAGCAATTCTTGAACATCAGCGTTGGCTCGCCCGTGGTGAGCGTGAGTCTGCTGGTGACCTCCGTGGCTCTGGGCGTCGGTGTGACGTTGGTTGCGGGCTTGTTGCCGGCTCGCGCCGCGAGCCGGGTCACGCCCTTGGAGGCGCTGCGTCCGGCGATGGCCGAGGCCATCTTCAAGCCATTGACCACGTTCAGCTTTTGGGTAGGGGTGATTGGCATTGGGCTGGCCATTGCGGCATTGCTCTCCGGTAATTCTGCCTTCATCTCGCTCGGCTCAGTGTTGTTCGTCGCCGGGTTAGTGCTAATCGCGCCAGCTCTTGTCCAGCCGATTGCGCGGTTGTTTGGATTGTTGCTCGCGGTCGTGTTTGCGCGCGCCGGCACCGCCGAACTCGCCGAAGGCAATTTGGCGCGCCAACCCAGCCGGGCCGCGGTGACCGCTTCAACGACGATGATTGCCCTGGCCATTATTGTGATGGCCGCGACCATTTTATCGAGCGTATCGGGCACTTTTATCTCCATGCTGAAAAATAGCTTAAGCAGTGATGATCTGCTGATGCCGCCGACGATTGCGATCTGGGGGATGAACATCGGGGCCGCGCCGCAGTTGGCGGAGGATATCCGCGCGATTGAGGGCGTGGGCGTGGTCAGCACGTTGCGCTTTGCGGCAACCCAGGTAAACGAGGTGGCGGTAGGCGTGTTGGGCATTGAACCCGTGGCGTATCAAGCGACCAGCGGCCTCCGATT
>JBQTJD010000584.1:0-4788 GCA_052387475.1 Anaerolineales bacterium
ACCGGCAAAGCCGACTCCGCCGTCGCGCTGGATGTGCTGGTGGCCGAATTGACCACGTGAAACGTGATGCGTGAAACGTGATTGCCCCTGAGCCGACTACGTTTCACGTTTCACGCATCACGCCTGAATGAGGAGCCTGTATGACACAGCGTTATCGCCTGACCATGCGCAAAGGGCCGATGACCGGCAAGGTGCTGGAGTTGGCCAAGTCCGTCCTCATCGTGGGTCGCGAGCTGAAAAACGACATCGTCGTCAACGATGCCGAGGTCAGCCGCCAGCACGCCCGCCTCACCGAGGGGGACAACGGCTGGCAGATCGAAGACCTGGCTGCCACGAACGGCACCTTCGTCAACGGCCAGCGCATCAGCGCCCCGACGCTACTCAAGCCCGGTGACCGCATTGGCTTTGGCGAAACGATTGAGTACGATTTCACCCTCGTTCCGGAGGGCGAGGCCGCACCGGCGGAAGGCGTTACGCCCGAAAGCGGCGTCCCGGCGGTTGTGCTGCCTCCGCTCTCCTCGGGGCCGCTGCCCGCCTCTCCCCTCAAAACCGATATCCCCTCTTTTGGCCTGCCGCCTTCCACCCCACTCGCAACGCCGAAGCCGGCTTCGGGCGGCGTGCCCGCGTGGGCGTGGGCCGTCGGCATCGGCTGCGGCGTCATCGCGCTGCTGGCTGTGTGCATCATTGTGGCCGCGGGGGTGATCCTGTTTTTGGCGCGCACGGCGCCGTAACCACATGCTCATCTTTCAATCTGCTTGACGCCCATACGCCAATGGCGTATAGTGCCTATACTGGCTGACGCGTAAGGAGCAGGGGCAATGATCGTCGTCGAAACGTCGGTGTTCACGCGACGGGTGCAGACTTTATTGACCGACGACACGTATCGCGAGTTGCAGTTGCTGCTGGCTGCCCGACCTGAGGCTGGCACGATCATTCCGGAAAGTGGTGGACTACGCAAGCTGCGTTGGGCGGCGCGCGGTCATGGCAAGCGCGGCGGTGTGCGCGTGATTTACTATTGGGCGACGGCTCAGAATCGTCTCCTGATGTTGTTGATCTATGCCAAGAATGAACGCGACGATCTCTCGAAAGCTCAACTCAAGATTCTGAGGCAACTCACCGCGGAGGAGTATCCATGAAGACCGAATTGTTCGAGGAATTGGTTGCGAGTGTGCGTGAAGGCGGGGCCATTCTGCGCGGCGAAGCCGCTCCGGCCCGGGTGTTTGCAGTCAATGGTCCGAATGTCAAACGCATCCGCAACAATTACGGTCTCTCGCAGAACGAGTTTGCCACGTTGCTGGGCATTAGTATTGCCACGCTTCGCAACTGGGAGCAAGGTCGCCGCCTGCCAGACGGCCCGGCGCGCGTACTGTTACAGGTCGCCGCCAAGTACCCCGATGCCGTGTGGGATGTGGTGCGACCGGCGAAACGCGGCAGCCGGGCAAAGAGCAAATCGGTGCGAAGGGTTGCGGCGTGATCGCGCTGCTGGCCGTGTGCGTGGTTGAGGCGGCGGGTGTGATTCTCTTCTTAGCGCGGACAGCGACGTAAGTTGCCATACGATTGTGCAACAGCCCTCCGCGATGGAGGGCTGTTTTTGTTTTGGCAAACCGCGTCGGTATGCACGCTATCACTTTCGCATTGCCTGCGCTATCATCCCGCGCAGAGCCAGACCTGACAGGTTTTGCAAAACCTGTCAGGTCTACAACACCACCTCGGATTACGCTATGGATCCCATCACGCTCGTCATGCTCGGCCTTGGCCTCTACAAGGCCTTCGAGAAATTGCTTGAGAAGGGCGTGATTGACCCGGCGCTGGAGAAGGGGCTGGAGCCACTGAAGAAATGGCTGACCGCCGGCTATGACAAGAAGCAAGCCGAGGCCGAACTCCGTGAGCCGATGCAGGACGCGCTGGCCGTCGTACCCGAAGCCGCGTATACGCAATGGTACGAAGCCTTCCAGTTATTGAACACCAACCCGGCGCTGGCCGCACGTTTAGCCGCCGCCGCCATTGCGCAAACCACCGCCGACCGCGAGCCGCTCACCGACTTGCTGCCCGATTTGAAGTTGCCTGCCGAACAGCGCGAGACGTTGAAGGCGGTATTGTGGGCATTGCGCGACAAGTTGAAAACCGTCGAGCCATACGATGCAGGCATTGTCTACGCTAACGACCTCGACCAGCGCGATCTGTTGCGTGAGACCCTGCGCGCCGCGTTGCGCTCGCTTGAAATCGAAGAGGCGCTGCTGGCTGACCGCCGCCTCGATACAAACGACGCCCGCGCACTGAGCCGCTACCTGAGTTACGTGCGCGAACAGTTCGCATTGCTGGCCCTGCCGCTGGCGCGCAAGCGCGGGCAGGATGCGCCCGCCGATGCCAAACTCGATGATGTGTTTGTGCCACTCACCGCGCATGACTCGCAAATCGAAGCTGACGCGCGACGGCGGGCGGACAGGCAGCTTGCCAGTCGCAAAGCCGACGCCGCCGAGCGCGATGAAGTTAAGCCCGCCACGCTCGGCGACGTGCTGACCCGTTATCCTGCCTTCATCTTCACCGGCCCGCCTGGCTACGGAAAAACCACGCTGTTGCGTAAGCTGGGGCTCACGTTTGCCGAAGGCCAATCGGCCAGCGTGGGTTGGACGGGGCCGGCGCTCTTGCCCATCTTCCTGCGTTTGCGTAACTTCGGCGTCTTCCTCGCCGAAAACCGCGCGCGTTTCACCAGCCCAACGCACGGCGCGCTGACCGCCTACATGGAGCACTACTTTCGCGAGGAGCATCGCCTGCCGCTCTCGGCCAGCTTCTTCGATCAACGCCTGGAGGAAGGCCGCTGTCTGGTGTTGCTCGATGGCCTGGACGAAGTGACCACGCAGCGCGCCGAAGTCGCTCAGCACATCAACGCCTTCATCAAACACTTTGGCAAAAACGGCAACCGCTTTGGGCTGGCCTCGCGGCCCAAAGGTTACGAGTCGGTGGAGGTGCATTTGCGCCCGGCCAAACTGGCGCGGGCCGAGGTCAACCCGCTCGGGCCGGAGGGCATTACCCAACTGGTCGGCAACCTGCTGCGCCTCATCGAGGCCAACCCGGCGCAACGGCAGAAAGATGCCGCTGACCTGCCACGCAAAATCCTGGCCTCGCGTGACCTCACCGAAATCGCCGGCACGCCGCTCTTCTGCACGGCGCTGGTGCAGGTCTACAAATATCACGGCGCCGATTTGCCGCAACGGCGCGTGGAGGTCTACAAAGAAATCGTGGATTTGCTGTTGGGGTTTTGGAAAGCGCAGGAAGGGGATTTGGCCCGCGCCCACGAACTGGCGCAGGAGGACGGCACCGGCGCGACCTTCGCCGACGTTTCCGCCGCCGTCAAAATCAAAACACGCCGCCTCAGCCACCTCGCACTGTGGATGCAAAACGAGCGGCTGGCCGAGGCACCCACCGACCGCGCCCAGGCCGAACTGGCCGAACACCTGCAAACACGCGAGCGCAAAGAGGCCGAGATCGCCGAAGCGTGGGCCGAGAATTTCCTGCTCAACGCCCACGAGCGCAGCGGATTGTTTGTGGAAATTGAATCCGGCCAGCGCGCCTTTGTCCATGAGGGCTTCCGTGAGTACTTGGCGGCAACGGCGTTGGTGAACAAGCGCGAGGCCGAATTGGTGGACACGATCCTCGCCCACGTGGCCGACGATTGGTGGGAGCAGGTCATTCGCCTCGCCAGCGCTCATCCCGAACTGTCCGACGGCGTGCGCGCGCACATCATCGAACGATTGCTGGCCGAGACTGACCCGCGCCACACGCTGCTGGCCGGGCAGTGCGCGGTGGATATGACCGGCCTGCTGGCCGGGCCGGAATACGAGCAGGTTGAAGATGCGCTGTGTAGCCTGATGCATTCCACTACTGCGCCGCCGAAGACCCGTCTCGAAGCTGCCAACCTGCTCGACGCCCTCGGCTGGACGCCCGACGACCTGTATGACTTCGTACCGCTCGGCCCTCATTGCCTGTTGACTGGCAAACACCCGACGAAAGTGCGGGCTGAGTTCGCTCGACTGCACTCTTCCGTCAGTGGACAACCCACGTTTATCGCCAGGTACCCAGTCACCAACAAACAGTATGCTCATTTCCTCACCTCGGAAGATTACGCGAAAGAAGAATTGTGGTCAGGCTTACACGCTTACGATTTGAACGGCAAACGCATTGAGATGGGTTCTCTCGCGCTGGACTGGTGGAAGAAACAGGGCGGCCCGGCCCACACGCCGCCATATTGGAACGACGCGCGCTTCGGCCAGCACCGCCGCCTGTGCCCGGTGGTGACCGTGACATGGTTCGAGGCCGCCGCGTATTGCGCCTGGCTCGATCGGTGCCTGCATGGAGAGTCAAAAAATGGGGGATTGGAGATTGGAGAATTAGCCGTCATCAATTCTCTAATCTCCAATAACCCATCACTTGAAGTTCGTCTACCTTTGGAAAGCGAATGGGAACTGGCCGCCGGTGGCGTATGGGCTGATGACAATAGTGAAAAGAAAAGCCCGCGCTACCCATGGCAAACCACGCCCGGCGAGACGGTTGAAAAGGAAATTTCACAACACGCCAACACCAGCGAGGCCGAATTTGGCGCGACCTCGCCCGTTGGCCTGTACCCCACCGGGGCCAGCCCGCGCGGCGTGCATGAACTGGCCGGGAATGTGTGGGAATGGCAGGCGAACTCTATAGACATACACTCGCTCGCCCTGCGCGGCGGCGCGTGGAGCTACAATCGTTGGGGCGCGCTCGTCGCCTACCGCTACAGGTTCGACCCGCGTTACC
>JBQTJD010000585.1:0-3684 GCA_052387475.1 Anaerolineales bacterium
CGCGTACTGTGCTTCGTCCTGCATGGCGATGACGTGCTGTTGCTGAAGGGCGCGCCGGCCAAGAAGATCTGGGCCAATCGCTACAACGGCCTCGGCGGCCACGTGGAGCGCGGTGAGGGCGTCTACGCCGCCGCCGCTCGGGAGATTGCGGAGGAATCCGGGGTGTTTGTGCGCGAACTGCGGCTGCGCGGCGTGATCACTATCGACACAAAAGACACCCACGGCATCGGTCTGTACGTGTTCACAGCCACCGCCCTCAGCCGCGAGATGCGGGCCTCTTCCGAAGGCGCGCTCGAATGGGTCCCGCGCGCACGCATCGGCGAGTATGAGTTGGTGGAGGATTTGTACACGCTCCTGCCGTATCTCCTCAGCCTGCCCGCCGACGCGCCGCCGTTCAGCGCCACGTATCGGTACGATGACGCTGACCGGCTGGTGATTGAGGTTGAGGCGTCATCGGATTCACAACGGATCAACGGATGAGGTGGGCCGTGCGGCTTTCATTCGCGTGTTCGTTTTTGTGTTGGTTGTCGCTCCTCCTCACCGCCTGCGCCGCTGCTCAGGCCGAGCCGCTGCCCACTCTCGCCGTGCTGAACGTGCCGCAGTTGATCGCCCCAACCCTCCCGTCCGAATGGACGCCAACTCCATTTCAATCGCCCACCGCCACGAACACGCGCCCACCGGCCACCGCCACGCCGACGGCGACCGTCACCCCGATCCCGCCGCCCAGCGGCACCGTCACCCGCACATCACCCCCACCCCTCACGCCGCCGCCCGGTGATGTGGCCGTCATCGGCCACTCGCTCGGCAATCGCCCGCTCGAAATGTACAAGTTCGGCAGCGGCCCGGTGGAGAAGCTCATCATCTTCGGCATCCACGGCGGCTACGAATACAACACGGTGCTGCTCGCGCATCAGCTCATCGAGATGCTCAACGCCAACCCGGACTTTGTGCCGCCGGACGTGACGCTGTATCTGTTGCGCGTGCTCAACGCCGATGGCTTCGCGCGCTCGTGGGGGGTGGACGGGCAGATGAATGATCGCGGGGTTGATCTCAACCGCAACTGGCCCTCGAAATGGAAAGCCGATTGGCCGCGCTCCGGGTGTTGGATTTATCGCCCGGTGAATGGCGGCGAGCATCCGTTGAGCGAGCCGGAGACGAAGGCCCTCGCGGAGTTCATCCTCCAGCACAACTTTGATGCCAGCCTCAGCTACCACAGCGCCGCGCTCGGCATCTTCGCCGGCGGCACGAACGGCTCGACGCCCACTTCCATCCGCCTGGCCGAGGCCGTGGCCGACGCGAGCGGATATGCCTATCCCCCTTTCGACACCGGTTGCGAATACACCGGCCAGTTCTCCGACTGGGCCGCCGACCAGGGCATCGCGGCGCTCGACGTTGAGCTAACCAACCACCGCGACACCGACTTCGACACCAACCTCCGACTTTTGCAAGTGTTCCTCAACTGGCGACACTAGCGGTGTGGGCGTGTCAAAGTGAGGCAACATGGGAAATGTACTTACTCCTGAGCAGCAATCACTCGAAGATCGTCTTTGCCACTTGGCGGGAGTGTGGCGAACAAGTTTTGCTGAACCAAAACTTCGCGAAGTTATTCTTGGTGAGTATCACGATGTATTGAATAGACTTTTGTCTAGCGGATGGAATAGCGTATTAGACATAGAATGTGAGTTGCCGGGTGATTTCATGCCTGCCAATTACAAAGCCCGGTATGAGCACGATTATCCTGGATGGCCACCACTTGAGTGACAGTCTAAGATTGATTTCGGACAATCATAGGGGTATGCCGCTTCACAACTTGCCAGCTATCGAGCACCTACAAAGCTTCATCGAGAAGAGCTTGCCGTTCGCAAGCGCCGACGTCTCGTGCGCTGACTGAAGCGCAGATCAGGTTGCTGCTTTCCCAAACAGCCAAAATCGTTGGGCAACGCTGTCACATCTCCCCCGCCGCCGGTGTTACTATGGTGGACACGGAGATCACCGGTGACTGTGACCGACAAGCTGCACGCCAGGGACGCCGGTTCCGCGCAGGAACCACCGCCCCCGTTTGAAACACTGTTCCTCACGCATTGGCCGCGCGTGTACGGCGTGCTGCTGCGGCTGGTGGGCGACCACGCCGAAGCCGAGGATTTGGCGCTCGAAACTTTTTGGAAGTTGTACCAACGCCCACCGCGAGAACGCGCAACCTCCGTTGCGAGCGGCCTCGGCGGCTGGCTGTACCGCGTGGCGATGAACCTCGGCTACAACGCCCTGCGCGCGAGCAAACGCCGCACCGGCTATGAAGAAACTGCCGGGCGCGATGTGTTGGAACGCAGCGTTGAACCAAATCCCGAAACATCGGTCGAGCGTTCACAGGAGCAGCAGCGGGTGCGCGAGGTGCTGAACCGGATGCCGCCGCGCGACGCGCAATTGCTGGTGCTGCGCTATTCGGGATTTTCGTACCAGGAACTGGCGGCGACGCTCAACGTTTCCGCCACTTCCATTGGCACGCTGCTGGCGCGGGCCGAGGCGGAGTTCGAGAAGCAATGGCGGAGCGCTGAGGCTGGTCGCGGATGATGGCCGCGGATGTCGCGCGTGCAACGCGCTCCTACGTACGAGCGGATTTCATCCGCGATTTGTATGCGCGAACGGAGACGAAATGACTCATCTCACTGATGGACAACTGCGCGCACACGTTGATGGCGAACTCGGCCCGGCGGACGCGCGGCACCTGAGCACATGCCCGGAGTGTCAGGCCCGGCTGGCATCGTTGGCCGGGCAGCAAACGCGCGTGGCGGGGCAACTGGCCGCGCTCGCGCCCCGGCAAGCCGCGCCCGCTGCTCAATCTGCGTGGTTGAAGTTTCAATCCAAGTATCAGTTTGAAATCGAAAAGGAGAAACAACTCATGTCTAAGAAATTCTGGCCGCGACTGCGGCCCGTGCTCGCCGGCGTGGCAGCGCTGGTCGCCATCGTCGCCGCGTTCACCTTCGCGCCGGTGCAGCAAGCGTTCAGCGCCTTCCTCGGCTTGTTCCGCGCGCAGAGCGTGACGGTGCTGCCCATCGACCCTACTGGCCTCAGCGCGCTTTCGGGCGACGAAGCATTGGGCCGGCAGATCTCACAGATGTTGTCTGGCGCGGCGACGGTGACACGTGAGCCGGGCCAGCCGCAGACTGCAAAGTCAGCGGAGGAAGCCAGCCAACTCGCCGGGTTCACCGTCCGGCTGCCCGGCAACCGCAGCGATCTTTCATCGCTTGTGGTGCAAAGCGGCGGCGCGTTCTCCTTCAGCGTGGATCGCGCCGAAGCGCAGGATGTTCTCAGCGCGATGGGACGGGATGATCTGCAACTGCCGGCCTCGCTGGACGGAGCGAGCATTTCGGTGGATGTGCCCAGCGGCGTCTCAGCGGCGTATGGCACGTGCCCGGCCCCTGATGCCCAGGCTGGAGAGGTCATCATCAAGCGCGCGCCGGATGGCGACCCGGTGCTGAAAAGCGGCGCGCCGGGCCGGCGCTTCTTCAACTGCACCATCTTCGCCCAACTTCCCAGCCCGAGCGTGACCACCCCGCCCGATTTGGATGTGAACGAACTGGCCCTCATCGGTTTGCAGCTGAGCGGCATGACCGAAGCGCAGGCGCGCGAGTACAGCCAGACGGTGGATTGGGCCTCGACGCTCGTCATCCCCATCCCGCGCAACGG
>JBQTJD010000586.1:0-3760 GCA_052387475.1 Anaerolineales bacterium
GCTGACGCGCGTGAACGCGACGACGTGGCGCATCACCCTCACCGGCAAAGAGACGGTGCAGATCGAATATAAGTATGCGCTCGGCGCGTGGGAGTATGTGGAGAAGGATGGCACGTGCGGGGAGACGGCCAACCGGCAGTTGACGTTGAGCTATGGCAGCAACGGCCAGCAAGCGGTCAACGACAGCGTGCCCAACTGGCGCAACGTCGCGCCGTGCGGTAACTGATCAACGGAGACGGCAACGGATCAACGGATATGGTTTGCCAGACCCCGAAGGTCGTGCGAACTGCGGTTCGCCCGAGACCTTCGGGGTCTTCATGTTCATAGGCAACGGGTGCATTTCAGTTTAGGGGCAACCCGCTCTCCGACCGCGTCCTCGCGGTCGGAACACCTTGCTAGAACGCCCGCGAGGACGCGGGCTTGGAGCAAACTCGCCCCCAACGTGAAATGCACCCATAGGCAACTCATGTTCGGGCATAAGCGAATGCTATAATCCCTCGTGACGCCGGTAGCCATAACAGTTGAAAACTCACTGCGCTCGTCGCGTCTCATTACGAGCGAATAGAGAGTGGAGGAGAAGCGATGCTCACGAAAAAGATTGGCAGCCTCGCGCTGCTTCTATTGACGGTCGCCGCGTGCACGCCGCAGGCCACACCGCCGCCGGTATTCACCGTTGCGCCCTCCCCTACAGTAGTGCCCGGCACCGCCAATGGCGCACCCACCGGTGAGGGCGGCCCCATCGTCGGCACGGCAACACCGACAAAAATCCCGGCGCAAGCTCCCCCTACCGCCGTTCCCGCCACCTCCACACCGTTCTCGCCCCAGGGCGAGCCGATCAACAGACTCGCAGCCGGCGAGCCGATCACGGTGACAGCATTGAGCATGTTGGATGAAAAGAGCGGATGGGCAACGGCTGAACATGTGGGCGATCTGGATGATCGCGTGCTGCTGACTGAAGATGGCGGCGTCACGTGGCGCGATGTGACCCCGCCGCAACCGAAGGATGCCGCACTGGCGATTGGGCAAGGGGCGACGTTCTTCGCGCTGGATGCAAACAACGTGTGGGCGACGTACTACGACCGCACCGGCGGCCCGCTCAGCACGCCGGCTTTTGTGTGGCGCACGAGCGACGGCGGCCAGACCTGGACAGCCAGCCAGCCGCTTGACCTGACCGATGTGGAATTGTATTTACCCTCCGACGTGCAGTTCATCGACGCGCAGACCGGCTGGCTGATGGCGCACGCCGGCGCGGGGATGAGCCACGACTACGTGGTGATCTTCGGCACAACCGATGGCGGGCAAACGTGGCAGCGGCTGGTGGATCCATTCAACAACGCGCTGCAACAAAGCTGTGGCAAGACCGGCATGATCTTCACCGACGCGCAGACCGGCTGGGTGACGGGCGACTGCCACGCCGTGGTCACCGGCTCGCCGCCGTATCTCTATCGCACCACCGACAGCGGCCGGTCGTGGAACGAGGCGCCGCTTCCCGCGCCGGATA
Organism: Anaerolineales bacterium; assembly: GCA_052387475.1. Taxonomy (GTDB): domain Bacteria; phylum Chloroflexota; class Anaerolineae; order Anaerolineales; family UBA6663; genus JANWXR01. The sequence continues at coordinate 1,502 of JBQTJD010000586.1, forward strand.
CGCAGACCGATTTGTTCGCAGACGAGAATGTGGGCTGCGGCACGCAAGCGCCCGCTTACTTTGACAAACAAGCGGGCGTGCTGGTGATGACGTGCTACGACCTGACTGCCAGCCGGCAATCGGCGTTTGTGTATTCCACGCAGGATGGCGGCCAAACGTGGCAGGCGGAACCGGTCGCGGGCGTCTATCAAGCAGCGGACTTTATCAATGCGGAGGTGGGTTGGGTGCAGACGACGCCCGATCCCAACAGCGATGCGCCGCGCAATTTGTATGCAACGCAGAATGCCGCCGAAACCCTCAGCCGCACCAAACAACTCAACTGGGTGGGCAAGTTCGACTTTGTGTCGCCGCAACTCGGCTGGGCCGTCGCGGAAAGCGCCGAGGGCAAGGCGCTGGTGAAGACCACCGACGGCGGGAGGATGTGGACGGAACTCAAGCCAACTGTTGCGCCGTGAGGGCGTTGGGATCATGTATCGGCCACGCGCAGAACCTCGGCCACCACGTCAGCCAGAGGACGGGGTGCTGTTTGAGTTTGGACTGCGAGTTGTGACTCGAGTTGCGCCCGAAGCTGCTGAACTTGCCGCTGCACGTCCGGGGCGGAAGCCGATTGATCTTGAATGTAGGTCACCAGTTCCCACGCCCGCCGCGTTTCCCCTTCCTTCACCATTAACTCAGCCATGCCCGCCAACGCTTGCAGAGTGACGGGTACCGAACGATCCTGACACAGCGTCAGGCTTTTCTTCAACAAATGGCCTGCCTCGCCGTAGTTGCCTTCCATGATCGCGACTGAGCTTAAGTAGTTGAGCACACGCGCACTGCCCACATGGTCGCCGCTTTCTTCATTGAACGCCAGGCTTTGCCACAGATGATGCCGGGCCTGCGCATGATTCGCCAACGCCATCTGCACCCGGCCCAAGTTGAGGTGAGCGGTTGCCATCCCCCAGCGGTCGCCAATCGTCTTGAAGATGGCGAGGCTATCTTCGAGATAGCGCAGTGCGCCAGCCAGATCTTCCCCACCCAAGCGATAGGCCACGAGGCCGAGGTCATTGAGGGCGACGGCAACGCCCCACTCGTCGTCAATTTCTCTGAGGGCGGCCAGGCTCTCTTCAAACAGATTCTGTGCCTCGCGATACTCCCCTTGCGCCAGCGCCGCCAGACCCAACTCATCCAGTGAGTGCGCGAGGCCGCGCCGGTCACCGATCTCGCGACACAGATGCAGGCTCTCATCCAAGTAATGGCGCGCCTCGGCATGCTCACGCCGCTCAATGGCCTTGTCGCCCAGGCTGATGAGGGCGCGCACAATGCCCCATCGGTCACCGCGTACCCGCGAGATCGCCAGACTTTCCTGCAGGCACGCTTGAGCTTTGTCGGCCTCGCCCATGACCTGAGCGATGCTGCCCAGGCTGAGTAAGGCCAGGGCCGTTTCGTCATCCATGCCCGCAGCGCGAAAAGCGCTTAGGCTCGCCTGAAGCAATTCGCGACCTGCTTCGTGCAGGCCAAGCCGATGCAGGAAACGTCCGCGCCGCGCCCGCATTTTCGCCGCCAGCGGTTCCCCGGCGCGGCCCGCCATTTCCCAGATCGTTACGGCCCACCCAAAGACATCCGCACCTTCCTGGAACCAGCCTCGCATCTCGCAAAACAGATGCAGGCTCTCCAAACCTGCTTCGACGTGTTCGGTCTGGCCGTGCTCGACGGCAAAGCGCCAGGCCGCGCGCACGTTTTCCATTTCGGCTTCGATTTCGGCGAGCGTCTCTTTCTGCTGACCGGCCTTCAAGCGCGCCTCGCGCTGCTGGAGGAAGGCTGCGTAGTAGGCGCAATGCTCAGCGGTCGTCCGTTCCGCTTCAGATGCGGAGCGATGGAGTTGTTCAACGGCGAACTGCCGGAGGACTGCGTGAATTTCGTAGCGTGCCGAGGGAAGCAGACGGACGAGCGATTTATCCACCAGCGCGGCGAGCGCCGGGAGTGATGCGCCGGCGACACGTTCAGCCGCCGCGCGTACAAATCCACCCTGAAAGACTGCCAACCGCTCAAAGATCGTCTGCTCGGTTTCGGTGAGCAGATCCCACGACTGCGTGAACACCGCCCGCAGGCTTTGGTGCCGTTCGGGCGCGTCACGCATGGGCGCGGCCAAAAAATCCAGGCTGCGTTCAATCCGAACCACGATCTCGGCGGTTGAGAGCGAGCGCACCCACGCGGCTGCCAGCTCGATGCCCCGCGGCATGCCCTGCACCAGCTGGCAGAGGCGCGCCACGTGTGGGC
>JBQTJD010000587.1:0-5419 GCA_052387475.1 Anaerolineales bacterium
CCGCCGCTGGCCGCGCTGGCTGCGCTACATCGCCATCAACCTGCGCGACACGCTGGTGCTGCTGCGTCAGTTTCGCGGCTCGCTGCTCGTGTTTAGTCTGACCATCATCCTCGGCGGTGGGCTGTACTATTGGCTGGCCCAGCAATTGGGCGAACCGCAACCCGACTCGTTCGCCGAGAGCATGTACGGCGTGCTCTCAATGATTTTTCTCCAATCCATCTTCGAGTTTCCGACGCAACTACCGTTACAGCTCTTCTACTTTCTCATGCCGCTGCTCGGGCTGGGCATCCTCGGCCAGGGCGTGGCGGATATCGGCGTGCTGCTCTTCAACCGGCAGGCGCGCGGGGAGGCATGGCAAGTGGCCGTCGCAGAAACGTATTCCAATCACATTGTACTGGTCGGGCTGGGGCATCTCGGCTTCCGCATCGCGCGGGCCTTGCACGAGCTGGATGAGTCGTTTGTTTGCATCGAGCAGGACCCCGGCGCCGAGTTGATGTCAGTGGTTCAGACCTGGCACGTGCCCATTATTCAAGGGGATGCCTTAAACCATGACGTGCTGCGCAGAGCCCGGCTCGAACGCGCGCACACCGTCGTGCTGGCCACGAGCGACGACGTGATGAACCTGCAAATCGCCATCCACGCCCGCGCCGTCAATCCCAAAATCCGCACCATCGTGCGCCTGTTCGACGACGACTTCGCCCGTGAGGTGCAGAGTTCGTTCGGCATCACCTCGGCTTTTAGCGCCTCGGCGCTGGCTGCGCCCACCTTCGCCGCGGCGGCAGCCGACATCGAAGTCGTGCAATCGGTGGTGTTAAATGGCCGCGTGCTCAACCTCAGTCGTTTCACCCTTGAGCCTACGTGCGCCTTAATCGGCAAGACGGTGGAAGCGCTGGAACACGATCTCGATTTGAGCGTGGTGCTGCTCAAGCGCGGCCGGGAAGCCGATCTGCATCCAGATGATGCGCGCAAACTTCAGGCGAAAGACGAAATCACGATCTTTGCCGACACGCTCACGCTGCAACGTGTGCGCCAACTGGCTACGGCGCGAAATCCGTAGCGGCGTTGCGGTATAATGTCGCCCGTTTGGAGAATAGTTCGCCCGCCGGGAGTCGCGGCGGGCGTTTATTTGGTGAGGAGGAAATTGGAGTCATGTCAGCCAGATTGATCACCCGTTTGGTGGTGATTGTGTTGGTGGTGGCCGCGGCCGCGTACGTCGTCGCGCCCAACACCAGCCTCAGTTTTTTGAATCGCGAGAAGAACGAATTTCAACAGGGACTCGATCTTCAGGGCGGCATTCAAGTGCTGCTGGAGGCCGACCTGCCGGCGGGTACCGCGCCGGATGCGGTGGCGATGGAGGCCGCCAAAGGCATTGTGGAGCGCCGCGTCAATGGCCTTGGCGTGGCCGAGCCGTTCGTGCAAACGCAAGGCGAACGTCAAAGCCGCATCCTCGTGGAACTGCCCGGTTACAGCGACCCTGATCAGGCCGTCGCCACGATCAAGGAAACCGGGTTGCTCGAATTCGTCGTCATCCCTGCCGGGGAATTGCCCCCGCCGGATGAGACGGTCATCAACACCTATTGTCCCGACATCACCAAAGTGGATTGCGCCAACCCCGAGCAGGCGGCGCCACCGGCTGACACATCTGCAGTCGTCACGGACACCACGCCGACCTACGTGACCTTGATGACGGGCGCCGCGCTACGCGAGGCCAGCGTCACCACGAACCCCACCACCGGCCAATTTGAAATCGCCTTTGCCCTGGGCGATGAGGGCGCGCGCATTTTCAGCGACTTCACCACCAACAACGTCGGACGGTATCTCGCCATCGTGCTCGACAAGAAAATCATTTCAGCCCCCCGCATCGAGAGTGCTATCACCGGCGGCGAGGGCGTGATCAACGGCAGCTTCACCCAGGACAGCGCCAATCAACTGGCGCTGCAACTTCGCTACGGCGCGTTGCCCGTGCCGCTCAAAGTGGTCGAGAGCCGGGTCGTCGGCCCGTCGCTCGGGCAGGATTCGCTCAACCGCAGCCTCACCGCCGGCGCCATCGGGTTTTCGATAGTCGTGCTGTTCATGATTCTGTATTACCGGCTGCCGGGTGTCGTGGCCGTGCTCGCCATCCTCACGTATGGCGTGATTACACTGGCGCTGTTCAAGCTCATCCCGGTCACTTTGAGTCTGGCCGGCATCGCCGGTTTTTTGCTCAGCACCGGCAGCGCATTGGATGCCAACATCCTGATCTTCGAGCGGTTGAAGGAAGAACTGCGGGGCGGGCGTTCATTGCGCTCGGCGCTTGATCCGGCTTGGCGGCGCGCGTGGCCGTCCATCCGCGACTCCAACATCGCCACCGTCATCATCTGCGCCATCCTCTATTGGTTCGGCTCGGCCTTTGGGGCGAGCATCGTGCAAGGGTTTGCGGTTACGCTGCTCATCGGTGTGCTCATCAGCGCGTTCACAGCGTTGGTCGTCACCCGCACCTTCCTCACGCTGGCCGTGAGCGGGATGCAGGACTCCGAGCCGAACCCGGTGTTGTTTGGCTTGTGAAATGTGAGGGCTGAATGAACATCATCGGCAAACGATACTGGTACTTTGCTTTTTCGCTGTTGCTCATCCTGCCGGGCCTGCTCTCGCTGGCGTTGTGGGGGCTGCCGCTGGCGATTGATTTCACCGGCGGCTCATTGCTCGAAGTGCAGTTCAACTCCGGCCAGGCGCCGCCACCGGCGGCGGTGACGGCGCTGTATGAACAGGAACTGGGGATCACCAACACGCGCGTGCAAACCGCCGGCGCGGATGTGGTGATTGTGCGCTCACCGTTCCTCGATGACGAGACGCGGGCCAAGGTGATCTCGACGATGGAGGCCAAGTTCTCGGATACGCTGACGCTCAAGCGGTTTGACAGCGTCGGCCCGACCATTGGGCAGGAGGTGGCGGCGCGCGCGGCGCTGGCGGTGGGCGTGGCGGCGCTGCTGGTGGTCGTGTACATCTACTTCGCTTTTCGCGGCATCGCCCACTCACTACGCTACGGCGTATGCGCCATCATCGCCATGATCCATGACGTGGCGGTGGTGATGAGTTTAGCCGCCATCGGCGGTCACTTCTTCGGCTGGCAGATCGACTCGCTGTTTCTCACGGCGGTGCTGACGGTGGTCGGCTTCTCGGTGCAGGATAAGATCGTGGTCTTTGACCGCATCCGCGAGAACAGCAGCACTTACCGCCGGCTGCCGTTTGAAACGCTGGTCAATCACTCCATCGTGCAGACACTGCAACGCTCGATCAACACGCAGTTGATGACGGTGCAATTTCTGTTGCTGGCGCTGGCGCTTTTTGGCGGCATCACCCTGCGCGAGTTTGCGATTACGCTGGTGGTGGGTCTGCTTTCGGGCACGTACTCGTCCATCTTCATCGCCGCGCCGTTTCTGGTGGTGTGGGAGAAGCGCGAGTGGCTGAACTGGTTCCGCCCGCGCGCGGCGGCGTCGACGGCGGTCTGACACATCTCATAAAATCAAAACGGGCCAAGTCGTTGACTTGGCCCGTTTTGATTCGCCCACACATAGCGTTATTGCCTGTAGATCAACGGCAGGTAAAGGGTGATGGGCAAGTTGAGATTGTTGAGGCCATTCAACTGGAAGGCCATGTTGTCTTGTGTGCCAATGGTGCATACGGTACGGCGCGGCTGCCAAACTTGATTGGGTCCGCACAGACCACCATTTAGATTACCGATTATGTCGAACCACGCCGACTCAAACATTACGCCTCCCACGGAACTGCTTTGCCAACTCCACGAGGCAATGCCGGTTGAACTGACATTGGCTTGCACTGACAGCCAGAACCTCTGGCCACCCGGCCCACCCGGCAAGAGCAAATTATAGGGGATGATGTAATTGGGCGCGTTACTGAAGCTGGTAACGAATTTAGACGCAAACACGTTACCCGGCAATCCGCCTGCATCGCGGTAGACGTAGATACTGAATCCATTGATTGTCGGTGAGCCCGAATTATTCTGCCCGAAAACTGTAATGGACTGTATCAACCAATAGGTGGTGCTTGATCCCGTAACCACAAACACATCATCGGCAGCCTGTGCCGCTCGTGCGCCGCCGGTAAAGTTGGGCAAGTTGGAGGAGATTGCTCCAGTCATTACCCCCGCCGACTGGTCAAATATAAGGTCTTGCACCCCAACTCCATCCCCCGCTTCTTGCGCGCGCGCGGCGCGCGGCCCTGCGGAGGCCACCAACGTCAAGATGATTAAGAGCACGCCCGTACCCAACTGCCATCGTCTTGGATTCATGTTAGGCCTCCTGCGTTAGCAACCTTGTGCGCGTATTCTATCAAACCGGCCCATGCTACGCGTCGTTATTTTTGCTGAGGTTAACTTGTTGACCCGTCAACTTGTTGACCCGATCAACGCGGCCCCAATAGCCAGGCCGCAAACTCACGCCCACACAGATACATCACCATGGCCCCCAGAACGAGGAACGGGCCATAGGCAAAGGGTGTGTGCGGTGAATAACGCCCGCGCAGCAGTTGCTGAGCGATGATGCCGACGCCATACAGGGCCGCCGTGAAAATGCCGATCAGCAGCGCAAACAATACGCCCGACCAACCCACGGCCAGCCCGACCAGCCCAGCCAGGTTCACATCCCCGCCGCCAAAGGCGATCTCCTCCAACGGTTTGCCCCGCAGCCGCGCCAACAGCCACTCATAGAGTTGCCCGAACAGAAAAAAAATCAACATGATGCCGTACCCTGCCGCGCCGCCGATCAGCATCTTTTGCCAGCCGAGGGTCGGCACGCCGATGACCATCAGCACCAAAGCTGAGAGCCACACCGTGCGCCATAAATCAACCGGTGCTCAATATCGATGACGGTGATTGTCGCAAAAATGAATGTGACGATGAGGGCGGCAGAGAAACGTCCCGCGTCGCCCGCCGCCCAACTCCACAAATACGCCCCGCCCGCCCCCATCGTCGCTTCGACGATGGGGGAGCGCCCGCTGCGAGCTGCGCCACAGGTTGGACAGCGCCCACGTTGGGTGAACCAATGCGCCAGAGCCAGCCAATGCACAGCAGGATACGGTGTGCGGCAGGCACGGCAATGTGGCGCGAGTGGTGGCCTTGGTTGACTCTGCTCGTCTGGCGGCAGCACATCGGCCAGCACATTGATCACGATGCCTAACGCAAGCCCAACGACGGCCGCCAGTATCCACATGCGCGCGATTATAGCGGATGGCGGATAAGGGAATTTTAGATTTCAGATTGTAGATTTTAGATTTGTGATGAAGTTGTACTTGGCCAAATCTAAGATCTGCAATCTGCCATCTGCAATATAATGCCAGCGTGCGTCACCTCCCCAACCGTGACCGATTGAGCGTGTTGACGGCCATCATCGTGCTGGCCTATGCGCTCTCGCGCTATCTCGAC
>JBQTJD010000588.1:0-7452 GCA_052387475.1 Anaerolineales bacterium
CGGTGCTGCGGCGATTAGTGTGGAACGCGCCGCGCCAACAAAAGAAAATGGAAGCTCGGCTTGGGCAACTCACAACGTCCACCCGCGCTGTGTGGGGCGAGCGCGATCTCATCAATTCAGTCGAGAGCGGCCGCGCCCTTGTCGCCGTGCAATCCGGCGCGACGCTCACGGTGGTGCCGGGCGTGGGGCACAATGTGCAACAGGAAGCGCCGGAGGAATTAGTGAGGCTAGTGAACAGTAGCCAGTGAACAATTCGTACCGCTCACTGTTGACCGTTCACGATCAACTTGCGATGATTTCGACTCTCGAGCACAGCATTCTTGAGAAGATAGACGACGGCGAACTCATCCGTTGGGTGCAAGCCCTCACACGCATCCCCAGTGTGTGGAAGCCGGAGACCGGCGAGGGCGAGGAAACCGCCGCGCGCTGGATCGAGGCCCGCTGCCGTGAGATGGGGCTGGAGACGCACTTCGAGTTTGTGCAAGTGGGGAGGCCGAATGTCATCGCCGTGCTCCCCTCTCCCAGCGGGAGAGGGGGTCGCTACGCTAATGGGGGTGAGGGAGAGCCAGGTACCTTGATGTTTGAAGGCCACACCGACGTCGTCACCGAAGGCGACCCCGCGCAGTGGACCGACCCGCCGTTCAGCGCGACGATCCGCGACGGAAAAATCTACGGGCGCGGAGCGAATGATATGAAGGCCGGGTTGGTGTGCGCGCTCATCGCTACGAAAACGATTGTGAACAGTGGCATCAAACTTAATGGCGGTATTTTGATCGGGGCAGTATGTGATGAGGAGGGGCGGATGCTCGGCATCAAACATTTCATCGAGCGCGGCTGGGCCGACGGTGTCACCGCCGCCATCATCTGCGAGCCGGAGGAAAACCACCTGTGCATCGCGCAGAAGGGTGTGATGTGGATTCGTGCCATCATTCGCGGAGAGATGGCGCACGGCGCGATGCCACTGACCGGCGTCAACAGCGCGTATCCGCTCGCGAACTTTCTCACCGCCGTGCAATCACTCGAAGAGCGCGAGATCGCGCGCCACGGTCGCTATGAGTTTCTCGGCCAACCCTCCATCACACCCACCATCGTGCTCTCGCCGATGCGCGGCGCGGGCGAGCCGCAGAACAACGTCATGCCCGGCGCGGCGGAGTGCGTGCTGGATTTTCGATTAATCCCCGGCCAGGACCCAGAACAACTCGCGGAGCAAACCCAGCAACTATTGAAAGCGGCGTGCGCGGTGGATGAGCGGCTTACGTGTGCGATGGAAGTGATCGAAGTGCGGCATCCGACAAAGACTGAGCGCGATGAGCCGGTGGTCGCCGCGCTGGCTTCGGCGTACCGCGATCTTGCGGGCAGCGAGCCGGTGTACGGTGGTGTACCCGGCTCCACCGACGGCACTATCCTCCACGCGCGCAAAGGCATCCCGATTGTGACGTGCGGCCCTGGTAACATCCACATCCCCCATCACATTGATGAATGGGTGAGCGTTGACGAGATCAAACAAGCGGCTCGGCTGTATGTGCTGGCGGCCATGCGCTATTTGGGAACTGAGGGAACGAGGGAAAGGAAGGAAAGTAAGTAAATCAGGCGAGCGCCGTTTCCTTGCTTTCTTATATTTCCCTTGCCCGCAATTGAAAGGAGCACGAAAATGTCCCTAACCACGATTGATGCAACGGCTGCGGATGAGTTGAAGCTTACGCCGCACGAACTCGAAGCGTTGCGTGAACTGGTGGAGTTTCCGCTGGTGGATGCGCTCTTTGGACGGCGCTCGCGGCGCTTCTTCCGGGGCGCCGAAATCCCCGATGGCCCGGTGGCGTACAAATCGCGCTTCGAGCCGGTGCCGCTGACGGAGTTAGAGCGGCTGTTGATTTTGCTGGCCGTTGGCGGTAAGACCGGCTGGCATAATTCGATCACGCGCCACGATCGCTACGCGCCGCACCCCTCCAACTATCCAGGCGCGGCGGGCGGGCGCACGTTTCCCTCGGCAGCCGGCTTCCACACGGCGGAGATTTTCTTCACCGATGACAGCGGCACGTACTTCTTCGCGACGCGCGATACACCGGTGGTTGCCGACCGCTCGGATGAGGGCGCGCAAGACGTAGCCCGGCTGCTCAACGTCCACCGAGCGCACATCCGCCAACTATCCGATCACCGCATCCATCTGCCGCCGCGCGAGCCGTACATGGAAGGCCACAACACCTGGGTCGCCAACCGACCCGGCTCCTTGCTCGTCTTTCCCGTCGCCGATGTCGCGCAGCATACACTCCTCAACTTGTGCTTCTACGTTCAGAACGGTTATGCCATCTTCGATGATGTGAATGGCCGCCGCATCCCCGGCCTCGAGAAGTTCAAACCCATCATTGATGTGGATAACCCGCTGCCGCTCACGTTTCTCGATCAATATTCGTTGACCGAGGCCACGGCAGAGTTGGCGACAGCGGCGTACGCGGGTGCATTGATGCAGCAGGCGATGGGGCTGGGCGGGTGGATGTTCGATGGCATTGACCGGTTCTCCATCCTCGGCGCGGCTAACGACCCGAACGTGCCCGGCCTCGCCTTCCGCTACGACACCGACCCGCGTTGGTCGCTGCCGAATCCCACCGGGCTGGCCGGTGTCTTCGAAGGGTTCTGCCCGCCGCACTATCCCAACATGCGCGCCGCGGTGGATGCGCTATGCCAGCGTAAGTTTGGCCCCGGTGGTCCATTTAATCCCGAAACCCCCGGCCCGTGGAAAGACTCGGCCAAGGTGCGGGGCAGCGCGCAGGTGCATGATGAGTTGTTCCGCGATGCGGTGGCGACGATGGCGCAGTACATGTACGACACCTTCGGCAAGTTCCCGGCCACCGTGCCGACGATTTTCGTTCTCATGTATTTGCAGAGCCATCATCTCGACCTCGAATACTACGACGAACTTTTCAAGCCCGGCGCCTATCTGCCCACGCACGCGAACCATTTGCGGCGCTGGCATGGATTGAACGAACACTGATGCTGTTTCCCTGAGTTCCTTCAGTTCCCCAAGGAACTCAAGGAACTGAAGGAACTTTGAGCATGAATGGCACACTCACCGACATCCCTGGCCTGAAAGTCGGGCACTGGACAAATCTCGATGCGGCAACGGGTTGCACCATCATTTTGTGCCCCGAGGGAGGGGCCGTGGCCGGTGTAGATGTGCGCGGCTCGGCGCCCGGCACGCGCGAGAACCATCTGCTCAACCCGGTGAATTTCGTGCAGAAAATCCACGCGCTGATGTTTTCAGGCGGCAGCGCGTATGGATTGGCCGCAGCGGACGGTGTGATGCGCTGGCTCGAAGAACATGATTTTGGTTTTGATGTCGGCGTGGCGAAGGTGCCCATTGTCCCGGCGGCCGTTATCTTTGATTTGGGCACCGGCGATGCTCGGACCCGGCCTGATGCGGCGGCAGGCTATGCGGCTTGTGAGAGTGCCTGCGATGAACCGGTGGCGCAGGGCAATGTGGGCGCAGGCACGGGCGCAACGGTCGGCAAGGTGTTGGGTTATAACCATGCAACCAAAGGTGGCTTGGGAACGGCCAGCCGGCGACTGGGCAGCGGTCTGATTGTCGGAGCGCTGATCGTCGTCAACGCCTGGGGGGAAGTGATCGATCCCAAAACCAATCAACTCATAGCCGGTGTCCGGAATCCACTCGGCCCGGGCTTTGTGCCCGCCTTGCAGACGATGGAAACGATCTACGGCCAAACGTGGGCGGGGCTGGTCAACACGACGCTCGGCGTGGTCGCGACGAATGCCGTGCTCACCAAAGCCGAAGCCACCAAGGTCGCGCAGATGGGCCACGATGGCCTCGCCCGCGCCATCCGCCCGGTCCACACCATGTTTGACGGTGACACCGTGTATGCGCTTTCGACCGGCGACCAGAAAATGGATGTGAACCTGATCGGCGCCATCGGCGCGGAAATGCTGGCCGAGGCGATTGTCAATGGTGTGCGCGCCGCCGAATCGCTGGCCGGTGTGCCCGCCGCGCGGGATGTCATTTCGTAAAGACGCCGTCGCTGGCGCAACATTCGTTGCGCCGCTTATGCGGCGCGTCTCTACGGGCCAAGGTGAAAATGAGCGAAAATTTCGAGCTGCTCCGCAACGTCACCATCGGGCAATACATCCCGACCGGCTCGGTCATCCACCGATTGGACCCGCGGGCGAAGATCATGGCGATGACGTTGTTCATCGCGGCTTATTCGGTCACCGTCTCAGTGCCGATCACGCTGGCGCTGACCGCACTCGTGCTGGCAGTGGTGTTGCTCTCGCGCCTGCCGTTGGGCTACGTATTGCGTGGCCTGTTGCCGATGCTGCCGTTTCTCGCGTTTCTATCATTGCTGCAACTCATCTTTCGCGGGCGCGTTGACCAGACCAGTCCAGTGCTTTTCGAATGGGGCTTTCTGCGCGTGACTCAAGGCACACTCGCGCTGATTGCCATTATCGCGTTGCGTATGGTGTCCTTCATCGTGCTCTTCAGTCTGCTCACGCTTACAACGACGACCACCCACCTCACGCATGGCGTGGAGCATTTGCTTCGCCCATTGCGCCGATTTGGTTTCCCGTCGCACGAGATCGCGTTGGTGCTCGCCATCGCTTTCCGTTTTGTGCCGACGCTGGCCGAGGAACTTGACCGCGTCGCGAAGGCGCAGGCCAGCCGGCTGGGGAACACCGGCGCCACTAATCGCTGGCGGCCCGATCAGACTTTGCGTGCTCGGTTGCCATTGATCGTGCCATTGTTTCTGAGTGCGTTGCGGCGCGGTGAGGATTTGATCCTGGCGATGGAAGCGCGTGGCTACGTGAGCGGTGGAGCGCGGACGCGGTTGGTGCAACTGAAACTGGGAGTTGGAGACGTGATGGCAGTGGCAGTCGCGTTGGGAACGGCGGCAGCAGTCTGGTGGTTCGGCTCGGGCGCTCTCTGAGCGGGCCGGGTTTTTTACTATCCTCATTTCAAGGAGACCTGCAATGAATCTTTCAACCCGTCAAATCGTCGTCGCCGGCGTCTTGCTAGCGGTGGCCCTGGTGCTGGCGTTCACCGGGCTGGGCTACTTCCCGGTGCCCAATGTCTCGGACTCCGCCACGATCATGCATGTGCCACCCATCATCGGCGCATTGTTGGAAGGGCCGATTGTCGGAGTCATCGTCAGCATCGTATTTGCCATTGACGCCTACATCCGCTTCGGCCCGGTGCTGGCGGGCGCGCCGGCGTTCCTGCCGTTCGTGGTGCTGCTGCTGCCGCGTCTGTTCATCCCGCTCGGCGCCTACTACGTCTATCGCGCGCTGAAAGGCACCAACGAGATTCTGGCGCTGGCCGTCGGAGCGGTGGCTGGCACGCTCACCAACACCATTCTCGTGGTCGGCTTGCTGCTCATCTTCTGGAGTTCCATCCCCGCGCTGCAAGGGCTGACGCAAGCCGCGTTTGTCGCCAGCGTCGTGCCACAAGCGATCTTCGAGTCGGTGCTGGCGGCCATCGTCACCGTGGCGGTCGTGGCGGCGTGGCGGCGGCTGCAAACCAGCGGCGGCTCATCCGTCTAACCTTTCCGGTTCAATTCTTGCATCCTGGGCCAAAGCGGCTGACCCGCTTTGGCCCTTTTATTTGCGCGCAGAATCAGCCTGCTATACAATCCATCCGTCAGGGTTGATCATTGGAGAAACGCATGAAGACACAGAACCTGCCGAGTATGGCGCAGAACCCACTCATCGCCGGAGCCATTGGGCTGGTGATCGGTCTCATCATTGGCTTGCCGGTGCTGGGGTGGTGGCTGACGCCGGTCGAATTTAAGGATGCCGATTACACCTACCTGCGCGCTGATCTGAAGCAACAGTATTTGGAAACGGTCGCGACTGCGTTGGCCGCCGATCAGGATCAGCAAAAGGCCATGCAGCGGGTGGCGCAGCTGGGGCCGGATTGGCAGACGCACCTGCAAGCCGCCATCGCCACCGCACCCGCCGGCAGCGTGCAGGCGTTGCGGCTCGGCACCCTGCAGCAGGTGATGAGCACGGTGCCTGGTGTGCCGCCGGGCGTTACGCCACCTGTTGCTGGTGGCGGTTTGGGAGGCTTGATCCTCCCATTGGCCGGCTGTTTGCTCGTCATCGCGCTGGGCGTCGGCGGCGGGTTGCTCTACTTGCGCTCGCGGGGCGGCGCCGGCAGTGTGAGCGTTGGGCGTCCCTCAATGGTGCGACCTGCCACGCCTGACTTCGAAGAGATGGCCGCGCCAACTACATCGGCCGGCGCGGGTGCGCCGGCGGCAGCCATAGCGCGTTTCATGACCACGTACACGCTCGGCGATGATGTGTACGACGACTCCTTCAGTATCGATGGCCCGGACGGCAACTTCCTGGGCGAGTGCGGCATGGGGATTTCGGAAACCATCGGCGTGGGCGACCCGAAGAAGGTGACGGCCTTTGAAGTGTGGCTGTTTGACAAGAACGACATCCGCACGGTGACCAAGGTCATCATGAGCGAGCACGCCTTCCGCGATGAGGCGCTGAAGAGCCGCCTGGCCGCGAAGGGCGAGCCGGTGCAGGCCTTCCCCGGCGACACGGTGACGCTCGAAACGCAGACCCTCATCGTCACCGCCCGCATTGTGGACACGGCCTACGGTGGCGGCGCGCTCCCGCCGAACAGCTTCTTCGAGCGGATGACGATTGAGTTGCAGGCCTTCCGCAAACCCGGCGCGCCGGCAGCGCAACCCACACCGTAGGAGCGGGTGCGAAGCGTGCGAACGAGTTCGCCTGCTTCGCCTGCATCCGCGACCCCAACGGCAAAAGAAACGACCCGGCGATGAGCCGGGTCGTTTTCGTCGCGCGGGCAACACGCTCCTACTCGATCTTCAAAATTTTGAACCGGGTCGAGCCGGCAGGAGTTTCCACCCTAGCCGTATCCCCGATACGTTTGCCCAGGAGTGCGCGGCCAATGGGCGAGTCGTTCGAGATGCGGCCCCCGCGCGGGTCGGCCTCCTTCGCGCCCACCAGCACGAACGTCTCCGGCTCTTCGCCATTCTCCTGCACGGTGATGCGGCTGCCCATGTGCACTACGTCTGATTGTGGGGCATCATCTTTGATTAGGGTGGCGCTGCTCAACAGTTGGGTCAATTCCTGAATGCGCCCCTCGAGGAAAGCCTGATCCTCTTTCGCCATGGTGTAATCGGCGTTCTCAGACAGATCACCCATTTGAATCGCCTCGCGCAAGCGGTGGGCGATCTCGGGCCGCTTGACGTCAATCAACTCTTTGAGTTCAGCTTTGAGTTTGGCGGCGCCTTCGGTAGTGAGAAAACTTTCGGACACGGCAGGCCTCACGACGTTGAGCTTGGGTAACAGGAGTATACCCGCATCTCAGGGGAGCGTGTACGGGTCGAAGAGCTTGTAGTGCTCATCCAGCGCGAAGCGGTCGGTCATGCCGGCGAGATAATCGCACACGGCGCGATGTAAATCGCCCATTGC
>JBQTJD010000589.1:0-9773 GCA_052387475.1 Anaerolineales bacterium
GCCCTCACCCCTGCGCCCAACCAGGTCTTCCGGCTGTACTACTACGCCGCCGGCACACGCGTGGCGGTGCGGGTGCTCACCGGCGCGAGCGGGGGCAATGACCTATACTTCCTGCACAGTGACCATCTTGGCTCAACGAGCATGACAACGGATATTAACGCCAACGTGGTGGGCCAGCAACGCTACTACGCCTACGGTGAGCCGCGCACCCCCAGCGGCACGCTGCACACTGACCGGCGTTTCACCGGCCAGCGGGAAGAGACCAATTTGGGGTCGCTCTACGACTTCAATGCCCGGATGTATAGCCCGCTGATTGGCCGTTTCGTGAGCGCGGATACGCTTGTGCCCGACCCAAGTAATTCAGGGACACTCAACCGCTACGCGTTTGTGCTCAACAACCCAATTAAGAATATTGATCCTACTGGTCATGAGCCATGCGAATCCGGATCGGGCTTAGACTGCAAGGGTGGCACGCGGAACGGTGCTAGACGGAGTGTTGATCGACGAAACCTTACCTCGTGGATGCCACGAGCGCTTACTTACTTTGCAAACCATCCCAAGATTAGGTCAATTCAAGAAGCGAATGCACGAGCAATTGCTGCTCATGTACCCGTAGCGGGCGTTAGCACTTTTCCTGAGTTTGCAGGGTTAGTACAGGACAATGCCCCCCTCGATATCAAGCGCCGAATTGAGAGTGAATTTCAGCGCGGCCCTGTGAAACTAGCCGATGAATGGTACGAGTACACAACGCCCGGCAACATTGCATATGGTTTCTACGGCACAGCTGCGGGCTATGACTCGGCAACGCTTCATGTTGGTGCCGGTGTTGCCCAGGCCAAAGATTACCATGTAGACAAGGATGGCCCACCAGGCCAGTGGGAATTCTTGTTGGACACATATGACGATTACTACGCCATCGACTTCGGAATACAGCTATATCGCAACTATTATGCTCCCGATGGTATGCTGACCCAAGATGAGTTTGTTACTGCGCTAAGTACGTATGAGTATCGATCCGCTTTGGCGGTCAAAGTCGGACCCATGGATTATCAACCCGGTTATGAGAATATGTATCCAGCAGATTACTTCACCAACAAGTAAGCTTAACCGGATGCGAGGTCTTGATGAATAAACTTTGTGATTTGCGCTTCGGACACCTGTCCGTCATGAGTGCATCTCACTATCTTGGGCGGAGTATATGGATGGCGGGTTTGATATTGCTGTTGTCCGCATGTGCAAGCTCAAACCCTGAGCAGTTTCCGGTCTGTCAATTGGAGTCTCTGATTATTTCAGTGGATGATCTTCCGGGGAAGGCGAGCCTAATAGCGACCGTACAGCCTGTTCCTGATTCAACAACTGATTCGATTGCCAAAACTTTTAGCGTTGCAGACAGTATTTCTGTGGGTCAGGCAATCTTTTGGTATCCATCAACGGAGTATTCGAAACGAAAATACGATGAAGAACTAGGATTTGTGACAATACGGGATGTGAGCGGCCGAGACTTTATGCCGCCAAGCGAAGTTAACTTGTCAGGTCTTACTGCAGACGACTATGCGTTGGGATGCGGCAAGCTAATTGGAGGCTACACCTGTATTTTTGTGGCAAGATACGAGGGCTATGTTGTGTGGCTTAATTCTCAAATTGATGGGCAATCAATGTCGCTCACGAAATATGCTCAAATCATATCGAGGCTCGACGACGCTTTGGGGGATTGTGTGTCCAAGTGACCATTGTTCGATAACGTAGGCAAATTCATAATCTTCGGGTTTTACTGCCACTCCCTTGAGGTTGAACTTGATCGTATGGCTAGAACCAGCCTGACTGACGCCTCGATATTCGCGAAATTCTCGCAACGCAACAGGCCGATTTTCCAGCGTGTGCTAAGGGCGACATGGATTAGTTTCGTCATAACAGTGACATTGATTTTTGGCCTCGTGATTGCGCCAGTAAGGGTGGCACAACTCACAAGTGTTCTGGCTTTGGGGGCTCATTTGCCATTCCTGGCAACTCCCATGTCCGTGTTAGCTGTTGTCACTGCGGCTTGTTGGGGCATTATGATTGCATTTCTCGTAAGTGCAAGCGTGATATTTGCCCGCAGGCCAGACGATCCGATTGCGGTATTTGTCGCCACGTCGCTTGTAGTCATAGGGGCATCATTTCCTCCGCAAATTCAGTGGCTGATACAGCCGGATTCTATTCAATTTTTCTTGATAGATCTTGTGGAAACATTGGCGCTTATTTTGCTCCATCTTGTTTTCTACACTTTTCCAAGCGGTCAGTTCATTCCCCGGTGGACGCGTTATTTTGCATTGATATGGTCCATCTGGTACGCTGCAAAGTTATTCTTCCCCGGCACTTTCCTCGAAGCCAAATTATGGCCGCCAGCTTTTTGGTTTCTGTGGGGATTGGCATGGGGTAGTCTTGGCGTGTATGTGCAGATTCATCGCTATCGATATGTCTTTGATTCGACCCAACGTCAACAAGCCAAATGGGCTGTGTTTGGATGGATCATTGTCTTTCCGGCTTTGGTGGTGAATTACTTGCCGTATGTTCTGTATCCAAATATTGCTCAGGCACCTATCTCGTATCTGTTGTATCAGACAGCGGCCTACGTTTTGATGTTGTTGACCTTACCCATTTTGCCGATTACTATCGTGTTCTCTGTGCTGAAATTCCGGCTTTGGGATATTGACCCTGTACTGAGTAATAGCCTCGTCTATGGACTGTTGACCATTGGTGTACTTGGTGTGTATATGGTGATCGTCGGCGGGCTGGGTGCGTTGTTACAAATGGCGGGCAGTTTCTGGATTTCGCTCTTCGCGGCGGGCGTGGTGGCCGCGCTCTTCCAGCCGCTGCGCGCCTGGCTGCAACGCCGGGTCAATCACATGCTCTACGGCCAGCGCGACGAGCCGTATGAGGTGCTCTCGCAGTTGGGCCACGATTTGCAGGCTGCACGCGACGCGGACACTGTGGTCAACACCATCGCCGGCACGGTCGCGCGGGCGCTCAAGCTGCCGTACGCCGCTTTGCGGCTCAAGCGCGGCGAGATCATGGAGACCGTCGCCGCCACGGGTACACCGGCGGACGGAATCGTGACCTTTCCCGTTCGCTATCAGGCCGAGGTGTTGGGGGAACTCCTCGTTGCGCCGCGCGCACCGGGAGAGAGTTTCAATCGCACCGAGCGGCGCTTGCTGGAAGACATCGCTCAACAGGCCGGGGTGGCCGCTCACACGCTCCGTCTCAACGTCGAACTCCAGCAGGCGCTGGAGCGAACCGTGCTGGCGCGCGAGGCCGAACGCCGCACGCTGCGCCGTGACCTGCACGACCACTTAGCGCCCGCCCTCTCCGGGCTGATGCTCAAGATGGATGCCATTCGCAACTTTGTCGGCAACGATGACTCAGCAGCACAACGCATGCTGGGTGAATTGCGCCAGCAGACGCAGACCGCCGTCGGCGAAATCCGCACCCTGGCCTACAACTTGCGCCCGCCTGCGCTCGACGACCTGGGCCTGGTCGCCGCCATCCGAGAGGTTGCGAGCCAACTGAGCACGCCAACTCTCCCTCTCCCGGAGGGAGAGGGGCGGGGTGAGGGCGAGCCGCAATCGCTCAACGGCGTATGGCCTCCGAAATTTCTGGTGACCGCTCAACAACCGTTGCCGCCCTTACCCGCCGCCGTCGAAGCCGCCGCTTATCGCATCGCGGTCGAGGCCCTCGCCAACGTCGCCCGCCATGCGCGGGCCAGGCACTGTTGGGTGACGCTTGCAATCCACGAACCGAGGGCGTTGACGTTGACGATTGAAGATGATGGGGTTGGCTTTCCCAACGAATACCGGGCCGGCGTTGGGATCACGGCCATGCGCGAACGTGCGAGCGAACTGGGCGGCGCGCTGACCCTTGCGCCCCGCACGGGCGGCGGGGTGATCGTCGCCGCCAGCCTTCCGATTAAGCCGGAGCCGAAACCAGCAACAGATCTGGTCTCGCACGCGCCTCTCCCCCTTCCCTTTCAGGGAAGGGGGTGGCGATGCCGTCGTCGCGAAGCGACGCGGCATCGCGGGGGTTAGGTCACATGCCCTACCGCATCCGCGTCCTCATCGCCGATGACCACCCGACCTTCCGCGATGGGTTGCGGGCGCTGCTGTCGTCGCTGCCCGAGTTCGAAGTGGTCGGGGAGGCTGTGGACGGGCAGGATGCCATCGAGCAGGCGCTGCGGTTATACCCCGACATCATCTTCATGGATCTGAACATGCCCCAGGTGAATGGCTGGCAGGCTATCACCCATATCGCTCAAGCCAACCCGCGCATCGGTCTCATCGCGCTGACGATGTTCGACAACGACCAGGCCGTGATGGCGGCTATGAGGGCCGGCGCGCGGGGCTACATAGTGAAAGACACCACCCAGGACGAGATCATCCAGGCCATCCACGTGGTGGCGAGCGGCGGGGTGATGCTGAGCGCGGCGCTGGCCGAGCGGGTGCAGGCCTATTTCGCCGCCCTCGCCCCCTCGCGCGATTACTTGCTCTTCCCCGACTTGACCGGGCGCGAACGCGAAGTGCTCGACCTGATCGCGCGTGGGCTGAGCAACGCGCAGATCGCGGAGCGCTTGGTCATCAGCCCCCTCACCGTCCGCAACCACATCACCACCCTCTTCGACAAACTCCAAACCCCCACCCGCTCCGAAGCCATCGTCCGCGCCCGCGAGGCCGGGCTAGGCCTTCAGCCGGGGTAACGCCGGCAGCCTGTCATCCCCGGGCCAGGCGGGCCTTCACGGAAGTTTCACTCAATCTGCGGCGCTTGTTTGCGGCGCGCTGGAAGCTGGCTCAGTATAGTGTTCGCATCCGCTGGTGTCGCAACACAAAAGAGCAGTCTCTCTGATGAAAAAGCTTTTGGGGATTCGGTTGTGGATGACGATGGGTGTGTTGGCCGGCCTTGTGGCAGCCGGGCTGCGCCCGAGTGGAGCCGCGGCGCAAGGCGGCCTCGGATTGAATAGCATTCAACTCGCCCTCAGCCCCATCACGAGTGGTTTGAGCCAGCCGGTGCATGTGGCCCACGCGGGCGATGGCCGGTTGTTCATTGTCGAGCAGCCGGGGCGCATCCGCATCTTCAAGAACGGCTCATTGCTCAGCACGCCGTTCCTCAACATCTCCTCCACTGGCGCCAATCGGGTGAAATGCTGTGGTGAAGAAGGACTGCTCAGCGTCGCCTTCCCGCCCGGCTACGGAAGTACGCGCGACAGTTTCTACGTGTACTATGTGAACGCGTCAGGCAACCTCGTCATTGCGCGCTATCGCGTCACGGCCAACCCGGATGTGGCGGATGTGAACAGCGAGCAGATCGTGCTCCCCATCAACCATCCAACCAACAGCAACCACAACGGGGGGCAACTGGCCTTTGGCCCGAACGACGGCTTTTTGTATATCGGGCCAGGGGACGGCGGCAGCGGCGGCGACCCGCCGAACAACGCGCAGAACACCAATCAGTTGCTTGGCAAGATTTTGCGCGTTGACGTTGAGACCGGCAGTCCGCTCACGTACACTGTGCCGGCCTCTAATCCTTTCTTCGGTCAATCCGGTTACCGCAGTGAGATCTGGGCGCTCGGCGTGCGCAACCCGTGGCGCTTCTCTTTTGATCGGCAGAACGGTGACCTGTATATCGGCGATGTGGGACAGGGAGCGTGGGAGGAGATTGACCGCCAAGCAGGCACGAGCACGGGCGGGCAGAATTACGGCTGGCGCTGCTACGAGGGCAACGCCGATTACAACACCAGTGGCTGTGGCGCGCGCAGCAGTTACACCTTTCCAATCCAGGAGTACGATCACAGCCTCGGCTGCTCGGTGACCGGCGGGCATGTCTATCGCGGCACGCAATATCCGAATATGCAGGGCGTGTACTTCTACGCCGACTACTGTAGCGGACGGATTTGGGGCCTGCAATTCAACGGCACGAGTTGGCAGAATCGATTGTTGCTGGATACGGCCTACAACATCACGGGCTTCGGTGAGGGCTTTGACAGCGAGGTGTATCTCACCGAGACCGGCGGTGGGATTTATCGGCTGACGGACACCTCCGCGCCAACCGCGACCGCGACTCGCACGTCCACAGCAACAGCCACGCGCACACCGACCGTCACATCAACGCCTTCCAACACGCCGACCGCAACTTCAACGTTCACCGCGACTCCCACGCGCACGAACACGCCTATTCCGACTTCCACTCACACCCCAACTGCGACCGGAACAGCGACGAACACCCCGATGGCCACGCTCAGCCCAACACCCACTGCGACAGCTACACCTACCTCAACGCCGATCAATACTGCAACGGCCATGCCAACGGTCACTAGCACACTTCCGACTGCGACAGCCTCGGCCACATCCACCCACACTCCGACTCATACGGCTACTGCCACGAGCACAGCTACCTCAACGGACACACCGACCAGCCCGCCGCTACTCTATCGGCACTATTTGCCGTTCATTCAAAATAGTAGTGGGCAGACTGTGCCATACTCGCGCAACTAAAAACTCGACTTGCGTAAAGGAATCCAAAAAGACCGCTACGGTTGTGCGATGCTTCGCTTCGCCTGAAATCGCAGCGGTCTCGGTCAGACACAAAACTCAGCCCCACTCCTCCAGTGCCTTCTTCATCGTCGCCATGAAGCGGTCGGCGACGGCGCCATCGAGCACGCGATGGTCGAAGGTCAAAGTCAGATAAGCCATTGGACGAATCGCAATCGCATCATTGATGACCACGACGCGCTTTTCCATCTTGCCGACGCCGACGATGGCGGTCTGCGGCTGATTGATGATGGGGGTCGCGAAGAGCGAGCCGCTCACGCCGTGATTGGTGAGCGTGAGCGTGCCGCCTTGCACTTCGTCGGCTTTCAACGCTTTGGCCCGCGCGCGTTTGGCGAGGTCGTTGATCTCACGCGCCAGCCCGAGCAGCGACTTCTCGTCGGCGCGTTTGAGCACCGGAACGATCAGCCCTTCATCGAGCGCCACCGCCATGCCAATGTTGACCTCGCGCTTCAATAAAATCTTTTCGTCCGTCCACTGGCTATTCACCAGCGGCACGGCCTTCACCGCCGCCACCATCGCCGTGATGAAGTATGCGGTAAGAGTGAGTTTCACACTGTCTCGCTCGAACGCGGCCTGATTTTTTTCGAGATGCGCCAATACACGGCTGAGGTCGGCCTCGAAGACGGTGGTAACATGTGGCGATACCTGCTTGCTCCGAACCATGTGCTCGGCGATGAGCTTGCGCATGCCCTCAACCGGAATGAATTCAGAGTCGGACGGTGGGGGACGGGTGACGGGGGACGGGGGAACTGCCGCCCCTTGTCCCTTGCCACTTGTCCCTTGTGTCCCGAATTGCAGTTCCGTCGGTCTGAACAAATCACCGTCGCCGACCTGCTCCCACGCGGGTGCTTCTGTCTTTACGGGTGCGGACGGTTGCGTTTCGATGAAGGCCAGCACGTCTTTCTTTGTGA
The DNA here is from genome assembly GCA_052387475.1 of Anaerolineales bacterium. GTDB lineage: Bacteria > Chloroflexota > Anaerolineae > Anaerolineales > UBA6663 > JANWXR01. The sequence continues at coordinate 7,487 of JBQTJD010000589.1, forward strand.
TGCGCCCGCCCTGTCCAGTTCCTTTGATTTGATACAGATCTACTTTGTGTTCATCGGCCAGCTTGGCGACGACGGGCGAGATAAAGCCCAGGTCACGTTGACGGCCCGAAGGAGTGGTGGGAGACGGCGTCACAAGTGACGGGGGACGCGAAGAAGGTGCGGACGCGGCGTGATGATGACCGTTGCCACTGGCGGGAGCAGCGTCCCCGGCAGCAGCCGCACTTTCGCCCGGCTGCCCAATCAGCGCAATCGTGGTGCCGACTTTCACCGTCGTGCCTTCGGGGACGAGCAGCTTCAACAGCACACCACTGGCCGGCGCGGGCACTTCGGTATCCACTTTGTCGGTGTTCACTTCCAGCAGCGGCTCCAATTCTTGAATCGAATCACCCTCGCGCTTGAGCCATTTGCTGACCGTTCCCTCAACCACGGACTCGCCGAGTTGGGGCATGATGACGTTGGTGGGCATTCGTCCTCCAATGCTCAGTGCACAATGCACAGTTCTCACTTGAGCATTGTGCATTGAGCATTGTGAATTAGTACGCAGCCAGATCCCGCATCGCGTTCACGATCTTGTCGGCGTTGGGCATGAACCAATCCTGCATTGGATGGCTGAACGGCACGGCGGGCACATCCGGCGCGGCCAGGCGCTTCACCGGCGCATCGAGGTGCGTGAAGGCCGCATCGGCGATGATGGCCGCGATCTCCGCGCCGTAGCCCATGGTCAAGTTGTCCTCGTACACGATCAGGGCCTTGCCCGTTTTCTTCACCGAGGCCACCACCGCCTCGCGATCCACCGGCAACAGTGTTCGCAAATCAATCACTTCCACACTGATGCCTTCTACCGCGACAACCTCGGCGGCCTTGAGGCAATAGTAATGCATCATGCCGTAAGCAAACACTGAAATATCCGTGCCCGCGCGTGTCACTTGCGCCGGGCCGATAGGCACCGTGTACTCGCCTTCAGGCACTTCGCCTTTAATCAGACGATAGCCTTTCTTCGGCTCGAAGAACAGCACCGGGTTCGGGTCGCGCACGGCGGCTTTGAGCAGGCCCTTGGCGTCGTGCGGATTGGAGGGGATGACGACTTTGAGGCCGGGCACGTGCGTGAAAAAGGCCTCGAGCGATTGTGAGTGATACAGCCCGCCGCTGATGCCGCCACCGTACGGGGCGCGGATGACGAGCGGCACTGTCCATGCGCCATCGGAGCGGTAGCACATTTTGGCCGCCTCGCTCACGATCTGGTTGAACGCGGGATGAATAAAATCGGCGAATTGAATCTCGCAGATGGGCCGCATCCCGTACAGCGCTGCGCCGATGCCGACGCCGGCGATGGACAGCTCGGCCAGCGGCGAATCGATGATGCGGTTGGGGCCGTACTTATCGAGCAAGCCGAGCGTGGCGCGGAACACACCGCCGCGCTTGCCCACGTCCTCACCGGTGATGAACACGCGCTCGTCGCGCGCCAGTTCCTCGTCCATCGCCGTGCGGATGGCTTCGATCAGAGTCATTTCAGGCATTGTGGCTCCGCAATGAAAAATGATGAATGCAAAATGCAAAAGTGTGCAGCGCGTTTTCATTTTGCATTTTAGATTTTACATTTTTCATTTCACGTCTTCAGCGTACACCGGATACAGCCCCTCACTCGCTTCCGGGTACGGCGCGGCTTCGCAGAACTTCACCGCCGCTTCGATTTCGGTTTTGATCTCAGCCTCGTATTGCGCTTGCAGTTCGTCGTTGAGCAGCCCGGCGTTTTCGAGATAAGCGCGGAAGCGCAAGATGGGGTCGCGGCCCTTCCACTCGTCCACTTCTTCGCGCGAGCGATACGAGCGGTCGTCATCATCGGAGGAGTGCGGGGTGATGCGATACGTGCGCGCCTCTACGAGTGTGGGGCCATCTCCCGCGCGCGCGCGATCCATGGCTTCCTTCATCGCTCGATACATCGCCAGCACGTCGTTGCCATCCACGCTCACGCCCGCCATTCCGAACGCTGCCGCCCGCTCGGCCACTGTCCGCACCGCCATCTGCTTCTCCACCGGCGCACTGATGGCGTATTGATTGTTCTGCACCAGACAGATCATCGGCAGCTTGTGCACGGCGGCCCAGTTGAGGCCTTCGTACCACTCGCCCTGTGACGTTGACCCCTCGCCGATACAGGTGAGGCAGACTTTAGCCTCACCGCGCAGCTTCATGCCGAGGGCGATACCGGCGGCGTGCGGGATTTGGGTCGCGACGGGCGAGGAGGTGCTCACGACATTGGCCGGCTTGAAGCTCCAATGGCTCGGCATCT
>JBQTJD010000590.1:0-2912 GCA_052387475.1 Anaerolineales bacterium
CCACATAGCTCGCCTCTTCGGGAAAGTCGGCGGCCAGCGCGGTATAGGTTTCGGCGGCGCCCTGCATGGCAGCGCGATAGTCATCAGCGCAGCCGGCTTCCTCGAACGCGCGCGGCGTGGCGTAACCCAGCGAAGCGGTCAGCCGCTGCGGGCCTTGCGTCATTATTCGGTGGCGTTTGAGTTCAAAATACCCACCCTGATCCATCACACAATCGAACGTATACGTTACGTGCTCCAGCTCGCGCAGCGGCACATCATACTTGTCCAGTCGGCCGAGCGCCTCGTGTGCCAGTGTGGCCTTCTGCTCCGCCGTCATTGCCGCCACTGCCGCGCGGCACTCCGCCAGCGACGCGTTGCCGTAGCGATACAAACATGCCGCGAGAAATTTTTCCTCACCCAGCGCGTCGTAATCAATCAGCTCTGCAATTGCTTCCCGATTTCCCCCTTTTCCCCTGTTTCCCATTTTTCCTAACGCCCTCGCTGTCTCCACTTGATACGGCACAACATCCGCATACTTCACCAACGTCGGCACTTCCGATTGCGCCACGCCCTTCACTTCCTGTCCGATAGCCCGCACCTCTTCAAGTGGATGGGACAGCATTTTGCGAATGGCGCTCTCGAGCACCCGCGCGTTGGCCGTCATGCCGACGTTGGCCAGCGCGGCGGCCGGCAACAGAAAGCGGCACACATCCACATACTTGCTGCGGAGGCGACCGTCCCACTTCGCCTCACTCTCGCCATCGCGGCGCGGATGTTTAGCCCGCATCAGTTTTTGGATGAGGGGCAGCGCGTGTAAGTAGGTGTCGAACAACAACCGGCATGTGGTGCGATAACGTTCCGCCTGGCTGCTCGCCGCAATTACCGGCGGCACATAGAAGTCGTCGCGCCCCCACATCTGGTAGCGGGTGGATTTCTCGGTGTACGAGGCCAGCCGGTTGGATTCGAGACACTCAATCGCCAGCCGCGACACGTTTTCGACGGCGATGTGCAACACGGCGTGTTCGGCCACCGAAGCATGGCCGTAGCCCACCACCCACTTCTCGTGGAACTGCGCCGACTTCTCGTCGGTCAACTCCGCCGCGATCTCGCGAAATGACTCAGGGCTGCGCGAAGTTTTGGCAAACGCCACCGCAATCACTTCCGGGCTGAGGGTCTTGGGGCTGAGGAGGTAGATGTCTCTGGCGGGCATGAATTTACGTGATGCGTGATACGTGAAACGTGATTAGCGAAGCGACTTTCACGTCAGTATCAATCTCGCATTCTCAATATCGCGCCGAATTTGCGCCACGAGCGCCTCGACGCCGGCGAACTTCATCTCCGGGCGCAGGCGCGCGATGAACTCAAGCGTCACTGGTTGGCCGTACAGGTCGTCGTTGAAATCGAGCAGATGCGTTTCGATGGTGAGCGATGGCTCGGTGGAATTGAAGGTGGGCCGAAAGCCGATGTTGGTGACAGCCGGTTGCCCGTTGGCACGGCAGGCGTACACACCGACGGCCGGCACGGCATGTTCGTCCGATACGGACAGGTTCGCGGTCGGGATGCCGATGGTGCGGCCACGTTTCGCCCCCTCCACCACTGTGCCGGTGAGCGTGAAAGGCCGGCCGAGCAATTTCGCCGACGCCTCCACTGCCCCATCGCGCAGGCTCTGGCGGATGCGGGTGCTCGAAATCACCTCGCCATCCATGAGCGCCGGCGCTTGCACATTGACGGTGAAGCCGAGCCGCTCGCCGGCCGCCCGCAAGTATGCGACGTTGCCTTCACGATTGTGCCCCAGCGCGAAATCCGCCCCGCACCACAACTCGCTCAACCGGGCATGGGTCACCAGTTGCTGCACGTAATCGCCGGCGGTGATGTTGACGAAGGCTTCGTCGAACGTGTGCGTCACCAGCGCATCCACGCCCAGGATGGCAAGGTAGTCAGCCTTCTCCTCCGGTGTGGAAAGGTAAAACGACGGGCGCCGCCCGCGCAGAAAGACGGATGGGTGCGGAAAGAACGTGATGACGACAGCCGCCCGACCCGACGCGTGGGCGCGCGTCACCATGTCACTAATCAACTGCTGATGACCACGATGCACGCCGTCGAACGCGCCAATGGTAACGCAGGCGGGCTGATTGAGTTGCAAGTCAAGCAGTGTTGTGATTTGTTGCATCGCGTTGGCACAACCTAACGTGCGAACGTTCAACCTTCGACATTCAACACTTTGTGCGGTCGCCACACGCGCTCCGCAGCATTGGCGCGCAGTACGGCGCAGAACTCGCCCGCCGGATTATACGCACGCGCAAACGCCTCGCTAGAGACAGCTTGCATGAGAATGGTTTGACCATTTTGGATGCGGCGTGTGTCCGTCTCCGACAGACGCACCTCCGGCCAGTCGCGCACGGCGGCGTCCATCGGCAACAAAAATTGCTGCCAGTTTTTCGCCGCAAAAGCCGCTTTCAGTGCGTCAAGCGTCACCGCTTCTTCTACGCGGAAGTGGCCAGAGGCGGTGCGCCGCAGCGCCGTGAGGTGGGCGCCACAGCCCAGCACTTGCCCTAGATCATGCGCCAGCGAACGGATGTAGGTGCCCGCCGAGCAATGCACGTCCAGTACGCACTCGGGCGGCGACCAATCAATCAGGCGTAAAGCGTAAAAAGTAACAGTGCGCGGTTCGAGTTCGACCGACTCACCGCGTCGAGCTAGCTCGTAGGCCTTCTGCCCGCCGCGCTTGATGGCGGAGAAAGCCGGGGGCCTCTGCTGAATCGTTCCGCGAAACTGCGCCAACGCGGCCTCCGCTTGTTCGCGGGTAGGCAACGCGTCGCTCGTAGCCGTCACTTGCCCATCGGCATCGTACGTGTTTGTGCTCACGCCGAATCGTACACGGGCAGTATATGCTTTGTCTTTTTCGATGAGATATTCGCTCAGCCGCGTCGCCG
>JBQTJD010000591.1:0-6817 GCA_052387475.1 Anaerolineales bacterium
CGCACACAATTGGCTCGCGACCTGCACGATGTGGTGTTGAACAACCTGGCGAGCCTGCGTCACAGCCTGGGCCATAATCCCCCGCCCGGTTATCTCGAGGCCTACACCCGCGCGGTGACGAGTTTGCGTCAGACCATCAGCGGTCTGCGCCCGCCGTTGCTAGATTATGGTCTTTATCAAGCCCTCAAAGCCCTGGCTGGAGATCACGACTATCGTGAAGATGAACCGTTGCCGACGCTGGCCTTCAACCTACCAGAGTCAGAGGAGCGATACGACTTGAAAGTGGAAGAGCAGGCGTATCGCATCGTGCAGCAGGCGTATGAGAATGCGCTGCAACACGCGAACGCTGGCGCCATCGCCATGCGGGGCGAACTGGCACCGGGCAGCATTGATCTTGTCGTGGAGGATGATGGCATCGGTCTGGCGGCGGATGCCCCAGAGCGTCAAGCCGCGTCTGACGAGCGCAAACGGTTCGGGCTGCGCGGCATGCGCGAGCGGGCCGCCCTCATCGGCGCGGAGTTGGAAGTGACGCAAACAGAGGGCCACGGCACGCGCGTGCGCGTGCGCTGGAGAGCGGATGTACCCGACAACGGATAAGCGGATAGCAGCGGACAACCTGTTGGTATCCGTTTATCCAATTTGCCCTAAGCGCAAGCGCCGCAATCCGTGGTCGGAGTTCCGGTGCATTACCGACTCGTAATCTCAGATTACCAACCCCAAAACGCCATGCCCTGATCTCGGCTGTATAATCCTCTCGAACACCGAAAGCAATTCTGCTCACTGACGTTCATCGGCTGTACCGGGTCGTTGCGAGCAACGAGCCGCAGGAGAATGGTTATGCTTCACAAGTCCTATCGCGTGTGGGCGAGTTTGACGATTATCGCGTTGGTCATCACTTCGTGCGGTATCTTCAACCCTACGCCCACACTAACGCCGGTCATCCCACCCACCGCTACCGTTCCCCCAACGCCGCTGCCCCCCATCGCGCCGAACGTCATTGATCAATTGCCGGCGCGTGGCGACGAGCAAAAACTGACCGATCCCAACCTCGTGTACTTCGATGCGCCGATGGATCGCGCCTCGACCGAGAAAGCCTTTGCGATGACGGGCGTCACCGGCAAGTTTGTATGGTCGGATAAAGACACGGTGTTGCAATTCACGCCCGACAAGCCGCTGGGCCGCGCCGCGAAATACGCGGTGAAGATTGGCGCGGAGGCGAAAAGCAAGGCCGGCCTCGCGTTGGCGCGCGAGGTGGTCTTCAACGTCGAGACCGTCGGCTACCTCGAAGTGACGCACGTGCTACCCGCACCGGATACCGTCGAGGCCGCGGTGGACTCCGTCATCACGGTGATGTTCAACCGGCCCGTCGTGCCGCTCACCGGTCTGGCCGATCAGGCGACTCTTCCCAATCCGTTGTCGCTGACGCCGCAATCAGAAGGCAAGGGCGAGTGGCTCAACACCAGCATCTACGTCTTCCGCCCGAGCCAGCCGTTGGCCGGTGGGCAGACGTACACCGGGCGCGTGGCCGCCGGACTCGGCGATGTGACCGGCGGCGAACTGCCGAGTGACTTCGAGTGGTCGTTCACCGTCGCGCCGCCGAATGTGGTGTCGAGCGAGCCGGCCTTCGGCGCGAACAACATTGCGCTCACCACGCCCATCAGCGTCACGTTCAACCAACCGATGGATCGCGCCTCAACGGAGGCTGCGTTCGGCATTACTCAGCCCGGCCAGCCGCCGGAGCCTGGTTCCTTCGGCTGGGCCGATGACGGCAAGTCCTTCGCCTTCATCCCCGCCGAAACTCTCAGCCTCGGCTCGACGTACAAAGTCACTGTGGGCGCAGCGACGTTGGCTGCGGGTGGCGGCGCCTCACTCGGGCAGGATTACACCTTCGAGTTCGAGACCGTGAAAGCGCCAGCCATCCTCTCCACCGACCCGGCCGACGGCGCGCAGAATGTTGAGGCGAGTCGCGGCTTCCGCATCTACTTCACCTCGCCAATGGACGAGAGCACGCTCGACCCGAACATCGAAATCGTGCCGACGCCGACGCAGGTGTACACCTATTTCAGCGCGTACGATTTGAGCTATTACATCGGTTGGGATTTGCAGCCGTCGTCATCGTATCAGGTCACGCTCAAGCCGGGGATGAAGGACCCGTATGGCAACGAGGCGCTGAGCGAGCCACACACGGTTTCATTCGTCACTGCGCCGCGCCCGCCGGAGGCCTTCTTCACCTCGGGCGGCAGCGTCGGCGTGTACAGCGCCTATCTGCCCACCGAACTCTTCATCACCACCGTGAACGTGGATGCGGTGGACTTCGAGCTGTATCCGCTCACGGTGCAGGAGTTCTACTCCCTCACCGGCCCCAATCAATACGACTTCTCACAGAACTTCGCCCCGTCGCAGCCGTCTGTGCCCGGCGGGCCGGGGCGCGTGGCGATTGCGTCTGAACTCAACGAACGCATCCTCACCAACGTGCCGTTGCAACCGAGTGACGGCACACTTGCGCCGGGGCTGTACTACCTGCGGATGACGGCGCCGGGTATTAACTTCCCCACGTATCAACTGCTGGCGGTCAGCAAGAGCGCGCTGACGCTGAAGACCGGGCTGGACTCCGCGCTAGTGTGGGCGACCGACCTTAACAGCGGGCAGCCGGTGCCCAATCTCAACCTGACGTTGTATGATAGCAAGTTCGGCGCGCTAGGCAACGGTAGCACGGACGCGCAGGGCATCTTCAAGACCAACCTGCCCAAACGCGAGAGCGTGTGGGATCAGGTGTACGCGCTCACGCCGCAGGGCGATGCCTTCAGCATCGCGCTCTCCGATTGGAGCACCGGCCTCGACCCGTGGGACTTCAACGTAGCCTCGCGCTTTTACACGCAGGACACGACGGCCTATCTGTACACCGACCGGCCCATCTATCGCCCCGGGCAGGTGGTGTTCTTCAAAGGCGCGGTGCGCAATGAGAAGGATGCGCGTTTTAGTGTGCCCTCGGTTCGTGAAGTTCCAGTCTTCATCACCAATGATCGTGGCGAGCGTGTGTATGAGTCGCGGCTCGCGCTGACGGCGTTCGGCACGTTCTCCGGCGAGTTCACGATTGCGGACGGCGCCAGCCTCGGCTTCTACTCCATCACGGTTGAAGACCCGGTTGACCCGAACCGCCAATTCGGCAACGTGTCGTTCAGCGTGGCCGAGTATCGCAAGCCGGAGTTTCAAGTCAGCGTGACGACGCCCAGGAATGAAGTGGTGCGAGGTGAAACGATCCCGGTGACGGTGGATGCCAGCTTCTTCTTCGGCGGGCCGGTGACCGGCGCCAACGTGCGCTGGACGGTGCTGGCGGCGGATCGCTTCTTCCCGTACGAGCCGCAGGGCGGCGCACCGACCGGTTACTATGACTTCAGCGATTTTGATTACACCTCCGGTGAGGGCGGCCCACTGTTCGGAACGTTTGGTCGTGTGATTCTTGAGCGCGATGCCGTCATCGACGCGAATGGCCGCTCGACGCTCAACGTCCCGGCGAACCTTTCGGATAGCGGCGACTCGCAGCTGTACACCATCGAAGCGGCGCTGACCGATCCGCAGGGTGGGGCTCAAGTGGCAGGTCGCGTGGAGGTGACGGTGCACGCCGGTGATTTCTACATCGGCGCGCGGCCCGATGAATATGTGGGCGAGGCGGGCCGACCGGTCGGCGTGAGCATCGTCGCAGTGAAGTGGGACAGTTCCCCTCAACCGAATCAAAAACTCAAAGTCGAGTTCTTCGAGCATCAATGGAACTGCGCGCTCGAACGCGACCCCGAGACCGGCAGCAATGCGTGGACGTGCAATGCGCAGGACACGCTTGTCGCCAACACCGAAGTGACCACTGATGGCAACGGCGTAGCGAAGGCGTCGTTCACACCGACGAAGGGCGGCACGTACAAGGTCGCCGTGAGCGGGGTGGATGGCGGCGGGCGCACGGTGAAGACCGCGACATATCTGTGGGTGACCAGCGGCGATTACGTGACATGGCGGCAGAGCAACGACGACCGTATCAGCCTCGTCGCCGACAAGCGCGACTACCGGCCCGGCGACACGGCGGAGATTCTGATCCCGTCACCGTTCCAGGGTGCGGCAACCGCGCTGGTTACCGTCGAGCGCGGCGGTATCCTCAAGCACGAGGTCATCACCCTCAACACCAACAGCACCGTCTATCAACTTCCCATCACCGCCGGTTACGCGCCGGAGGTGTACTTCTCCGTCGTCATCGTCAAAGGTGTGGATGCGAATAATCCCGCGCCCGCGCTGAAGATGGGCCTCGTCAAACTTAGCGTTAGTCCCGAGCAGCAAGAGATTCAACTGACGCTCACGCCCGACAAAACAAAGGTCGGGCCGCGCGAGACAGTGAACTACACGTTGAAGGCCACTAACTTCGCCGGGCAACCGGTCGCTGCTGAGTTCAGCGTGGGGGTGGTGGATTTGGCCGTGCTGCAACTCAGCGCGCCCAATTCGCAAAACGTGCGCGACTTTTTCTACGGTGAGCGCGGCCTCGGCGTGCGCACGGCCAGCGGGCTGACGCTTTCTGTTGACCGTATCAACGTGGATGCGGCGCAAGCGAAGGGCGGCGGCGGCGGCGCGGAGGCCGGCTTCGACGAAGTGCGCGGCAACTTCCTCGACACCGCCTTCTGGCGCTCAACGGTCACAACGGATGCGAACGGCGAGGCTTCGGTGAGCGTGACGTTGCCCGATAACCTCACCACGTGGCGGCTTGACGCGCGCGGCCTCACCGCCGATACGCTCGTCGGGCAGGGCACGGTGGATATCGTCGCCACCAAAGACTTGCTCATCCGCCCGGTTACCCCACGCTTCTTCGTCATCGGCGACAAAGCCGAACTGAGCGCCGTGGTGAACAACAATACCGCGAATGCCATTGACGCTACCGTGAGCCTTCAGGCCAACGGCGTGACGATTGACACCGCCGCAACGCAACAGGTCACCATCCCCGCGAACGGGCGGGCTGAGGTGAAATGGAACGTGACGGCCACCGATGCGGATTTCGCCGACCTCACGTTCACTGTGCAGGGCGGTGGCTTGCAGGATGCGAGTAAGCCCACGCTTGCGCTGCCGCCGGAGCAGCGGTTGCCGATTCTGAAATACTCCGCGCCCGAGACGATGGGCACCGCCGGCGAATTGACCGACACCACGCCGCGCCTCGAGGCCATCAGCCTACCGCGCCGCTACGATGTGACGCAGGGCAACCTTCGAGTCGAAGTGGCCCCATCGTTAGCGGCGGCCACTACGCCCGCGCTCAAGGCCCTCGAAAACCCCGAGTACGACTCGAGCGAGGCCATCGTCTCCAGTTTCCTTCCTAACGTCGTCAGCCTGCGCGCGTTGAAGAAACTCGGCCTCGCGGATGCGCAATTGGAGCGCGAACTCGAAGCGTTGGTGAACGAAGCCGTGCAGAAACTTCTCGCGCGGCAGAACGTGGATGGCGGGTGGGGATGGTGGGGCACGGAGGAGAGCAACCCGTACCTCACCGCCTACGCGCTGTTCGGCCTCAGCCAGGCGAAGCAGAACGAGTTCAGCGTGAACGACAGCGCCATCAACAACGCGGTGAGTTATCTGCAAGGGCAGCTCATCAATCCGGCCACGGCGCCGACCAGCGCGGATGGGTGGCGGCTCAACCGGCAGGCCTTCATCCTGTACGCGCTCGGCGATGCCGGCCAGCCCGACATCAGCGCGACGGTGACGCTGTACGAGGCGCGCGAGCGGCTGGATGCGTACGCGAAAGCCTACCTCGCGCTCACGCTGGCGCAGGCCGACCGAAACGACCCGCGCCTCAAGACTCTGCTCGGCGACCTCAACAACGCGGCCATCCTCTCGGCCACCGGCGCGCACTGGGAGGAACGGGGGCGCGATTGGTGGAACCTCAACACCGACACGCGCTCGACGGCCATCGTGCTGATGGCGCTGGCGCGGCTCGATGGGCAGAACAACCTCATCCCCAACGTGGTGCGCTGGCTGATGACGGCCCGCACCGCGCAGACGTGGGAGACGACACAGGAAACTGTGTGGGCGGTCATCGCTCTGACTGATTGGATGGAGGTGAGTGGCGAGTTGAAGGCTGACTATAACTATCGCGTCAGCCTTAACGGCAACACCCTGTTTGCGGATCAAGCCAATGCCGGCAACCTGCGTGAGGAGAAATCCACCGAGGTGGCGGTGGCGCAGTTGTTTGCGGATGAGGCCAACCGGCTGGTGTTCGAGCGCGGCGCGGGCGAGGGGCGGCTGTACTACACCGCGCACCTCAACGTCTTCCTGCCGGTGGCCGACGCGCGCGCCATCAATCGCGGCGTCATCGTCGGGCGCACGTACTCGATCATCAGCGACGATTGCGGCGGCGCGGACCAGACGCAATGCCCACCCGTCACCGAGGCGAAAGCTGGCGATGACATCCGCGTGAAGGTCACGCTCGTCGCGCCGAACGACCTGTACTTCGTCACGCTCGAAGACCCAATCCCCGCGGGCACTGAGCCGGTGGATACCAGCCTGCTCACGACCTCGGTGGTCGGCCAGCCGCCGGAGTTGGACCCACGCGATCCGTTCTACTACGGCTGGGGCTGGTGGTGGTTCAGCCGGAGCGAGATCCGCGACGACAAGGTGGTGCTGTTCGCCGACTACTTGCCGCGCGGCACGTACGAGTACACGTACACCCTGCACGCCTCGCGCCCCGGCACCTACAACGTCATCCCCACCTGGGCGCGCGAGACGTACTTCCCTGAGGTGTTTGGGCGCGGCGATGGAGCGGTGTTTGTGATTATGCCTTGACAGCGGATCAACGGAT
>JBQTJD010000592.1:0-14536 GCA_052387475.1 Anaerolineales bacterium
CGGGCGACAGGAGAAGGGAGCGCGCATCCCCTCCCTTGTGCCGCTGTTGTTGCGGCACGGGGGAGGGCGGCGATGAAAAGCATCACTGGAGGGGCCGCCTCCACAATCACTTCAGCGCCTCCGCCACCGCCTGCCACACTTGGCGATGCATGATCACGTTACTATCGCGGTTCGTGCGCACTTCTATTAAGGTGAGTCCACCGCCGTGCAGACTGGATTGCACTGCGATGCGGAACTCATCCCAGTTCTGCGGGCGATGGAGTTGCGCGCCGTACAGCGCCGCCGCGTGCGCGAAATCCAACCCGTGCGGTGTGCCGAAGAGTTGCTCGAAGTGTTCGGGGTGCGCGGCCTGCGGCAGAAACGAGAAGATGCCGCCTCCGTCATTGTTGATGAGGATGATGGTTGCGTAGATGCCGTTGAGCCGAGCGGCGAGCAGTCCATTCAAATCGTGATACAGCGCGATGTCGCCGATGACGAGCACCAACGGCTCAGTGGTTGCCGCCGCCGCGCCGAGCGCGCTGGACACCACGCCGTCAATGCCGTTGAGGCCTCGATTGCTGAGGAAACGGATGCGTCGCCCATCGCCGGGGAAGAACGTATCGAGGTCGCGCACCGGCATGCTGCTGCTGGCGAACACCGTCGCCGCCTCGGGCAGGCACGCGGCCAGTTCGGTGAACACGCGGCCCTCGAACGGCTCGGTGAATTGCTCGAGCTGGGCGTCCATTGCGCGGCGAGTGCGTGCGGCAATGTCTCGCCAACGAGCCAGCCACTCGCCCTCACCCCCGGCCCCTCTCCAGCTGGGAGAGGGGAGCGCGCGCTCCCCCTTCCCTATTAGGGAAGGGGGCTGGGAGGTTAGGTCAGCCAGCACCTTGCACACTATCGCCGCATCTGCATGAATGACCTCCGAGGCCAGATGTGCCGGGTCGCGCCATCCACCGCCGCCATCAATCAAAATCTGGCGCGCGTTCGGGTAGCGTTGCAGATATTGCATTACCGGCTTCGAGGTCGGTGGCGCGCCGAAACGCAGCACGACCTGCGGCTCAAGTTGCTCGACGGTCGCCGCATCGCGCAGGAAAGCATCGTAGTTGTCAATCACATTTGTGCGGTTGTGCGGCCCGCATCGCACACCGGAAAGTGGGTCGGCGAGGACAGGGTAGCCGAGCACGCCAGCGAGTTGCGCCAGCGCTGGCGGCATTGCCGAATCGTTCTGCATCCCGCAGATGATGAGGCCGCGTTCGGCAGAAACGAGTGTGTCGGCCAACGACCGGAGTGCCTGGGGAGCGACGCTTGCGTTTTCATGCAGCCCGCGCAGCGGGCTTGCGCCGTGCCAGCCGTCCGTTTCCAACGGATGGCTGTCGGGCGCAATCGGCACCAGCGGCTCGCGGAAGGGGAAGTTGAGGTGGACCACGCCCGCCGGTTCCGCGAGCGAGGTCGCTGTTGCGCGCGCCGCCGTGCTGCGGGCGTACCGCAACGCTTCGGGCGAAGCTTCCGGCAGCGCCATCTCCACAAACCATTTCGCGTAATCACCGTACAGCTTGAGCTGATCCATCGTCTGCGCCGCACCGACATCGCGCAACTCGTGCGGGCGGTCGGCGGTGAGGGCGATGAGGGGCACGCGGGCGTAACGCGCCTCGACGATGGCGGGGAAGAAGTTGGCCGCCGCCGAGCCGGAGGTGCACAGCACGATCACCGGCTTGCGTTCCGCTTTCGCCATGCCCAGCGCGAAGAACGCTGCACTGCGCTCGTCGAGGTGCTGCCACAGCTTGAAGCGCACGTCGGCGGCAAACGTCAGCGCCAGCGGGGCGGAGCGCGAGCCGGGGCAGAAGCACACATCGGTCACACCAGCGCGCGCCAGCTCATCGGTGAACGCGCCGACGTAGAGGGCGAGGATGTTTTGAGGGGAGAAGGGGGACGTCATGCCGCTACTCGCCGAGCAACAACCGCAGTCCGCCACGCTCGCGGGCTGCATCCCTCAAATACAGCGCGAAGGCTGGCCACCAAATCAAATCGTTGGTCAGTATCGTCCAGCCGAAGGCGAGCGGGAGTTGACCCGTGAACGCCGACCACATAAAACCAATCGGGCCAAGGACTTTGCCGAGTAAACCGATGACGATGAGATGCGTGTGTCTTTCGGGGTAGCGCGCGGCCCACCAGTATGCCGGGGCATACACGAGCACGAACATCCCCACCACCTGCCACAGCGCGGTGTAATTGGGTCGCGGCATCCCTGCGAGATCGAAAAACAATTGCGGAAAGAGGATGTTGACGGCATCCCAAATCAAATTGTAGACGGCGGCGGCGTAAAACCACGGACGATAGCGGGTGAGCACAGAAGCCTGGATGATGGGAAGCAGGAGGGACATTTGAACCGCAGAGTATGCAGAGACCGCTGAGATTCTTTTTACTCCGCGTTCTCAGCGGTGAATTATTCCGCCAGCAACGCAGAGAGCATCGGTTTGAGCTTCAACTCGGACTCGGCGTACTCGCGCTCGGGGTCGGAGTCGGCCATGATGCCGCAGCCGGCGAAGAGTGTGGCTGTGTGCCCGCGCAGCAGCGCCGAGCGCAGCGCCACCGCAAACTCGCCTTCGCCCGCTGCGCTCACCCAGCCCACCGGCCCGGCGTACCAGCCGCGATCCAACTGCTCATGCTCGCGGATGAAGTTGAGCGCGGCCTCGCGCGGGCGGCCGCCGACGGCGGGCGTGGGGTGCAGCCGCTCGATCAAATCAAAAATCGTGTAACCGCTGGCGAGTTGCCCCATGATGGGAGTGCACAGATGCTGGATGTTGCCGAGCTTGAGCAGCTTTGGTTCGGGGGCAACATTGACGCTCACACATGTCTCGCCGAGCGCCTCGGTGATGGCGTGCGTGACTAGCACTTGCTCCAAACGGTCTTTCGCGCTGTCGAGCAACGTCTGCCCCAACGCCTCATCGGCCTCGGGCGTTTCGCCGCGCCGGATGGAACCGGCCAGGCTCATGGTGTGCAGTTCGCCGTCGCGCAAACGCAGCAACTGCTCAGGCGTCGCGCCGAGGAAACAACTCTCGCCGCGCGCGATGGCAAACAGATAACAGCCGCGATAGTGCGCGGACAGTTGGCGTAGTGCAGGCGAGGGGCGGAACTCGGTGTCGGAGTCGAGTTGCACTGCGCGCGCCAGCACGACCTTTTCAAATGCGTTGTGTTGAATCGAGTCAGTGGCGCAGGCGACATCGGTCTGCCAGTCTTCGGCGGGGCGCAGTTCGCGTTGCGTCACACGCGGCAGGTGACCGTTCGGCGAATGGTGGTTGTTGCTGTGTGACGGATGCAGCACACCGGCGGCCAACCCCTCCAGCGCGGTAGCGGCCTCAGCCACGTCGGTCTCCGGCCCGATCATGGCATTGAGCGTCAGCCACATCTCGTCTTCATCCAGCGTGTAGAGGAGTTGCGGCAAGACGAGGTGCGCGTGCCCGAAATCGGCCCACAGCGCGGAGGTCGGGCGTTGCGCGTCGAAGGCGAAGCCGCCGAGAAGAAGAGGACCCGTGCCCGGCAACCCGCGCGGGCCCTCTACGATCGCTCCGCTCAACAAATGCCGCCAGGCGTTCGCGATTTGCCGGAACCGCGAGGCCTCAACGGCCTCGAGCGCGTGGGCGATGCCCAGCCCGACCAGGGCGAAATCCCCGCCGGGTTGTGACCAGAGGAAACGTTCGGCGACGAGCGGCCGCGCGCGTTCGAAGAGATCAATCACCTCGAGCGGCGCAATCGGCTCGACGACGCTGACGACCAGCGGTTTGCCCAGTTGATGGGCGCGGCGTTGACCACGCTCCACCACACGCCGAAGCACTGGATAAGTGATTGTTGTTTCGACCGGGGCCTGCATCATCATTTCTTATACCGCCGGAGTGATTATATCGCTGGGCGTCACGGCGGCAGAGGTCGATTGTAGCCGCGTTGGTTGGGATTGGGCGAAGTATCGCGTGAGGTTGTGGTAATCAGCGAATCGGCTTATGAGATGTTTCGCAGCCGCGACGATACAGTTGAAGCACAGAAACGCTCTCACGCGGAGGGGTCATGTCATCCCAATTGCATCACCCGCGCCCGGCGTTTTCGCCGCTCGAACCGGTCTTCGCCGAACACGCCGGCGAGGCGCCGTCCGCATTTCGCGAGCAGTTCCTGCATTCACCGCAGCATCCATATCGCGTTCGATTGGAAGGCACTTTTCATTACATCTGGCACAAGCCGGGCCTAACGCCACTGTTCAAGTTATTGGGCCGCATGGGGATTTTGGTGTCTAGGACCGGGCAGAACGTGTCAGCGCAGTTGGATGTGATCGCCGGGCTGTGGCCCAATGGTGAACCGTATCACGAGTGGAACCGCACCTTGCACTTCGAGCCGCCCATTCATTTCAACACCACTGTCGTGTACGACATAGAGAAGCGCGACATTGGCGATCTGGTCGGATGGAAGAACAGCGTGTATTTGGTGTGGCGGGCGAAGTTTCATCTGCCATCCTTGTTCACATTGGACTCCGCGCACGGAGCGTTTCGTTTGGCTGGCAGGACGCTGTGGCTGCCGCGCTGGCTCTGGCCCTTTGTCTTTGGTGTCGTCAGCTTCACGCAACGTATGGATGAAACCCGAGACGATACCGTGCACGTTGATCTGAGGATCAGTCATCCGCTGCTCGGCGCGGTCTTTGCGTATACCGGGACGTTTCGGGCCGTCCGGCTCCCCAAGGAGGATCGGTAATCCGGTTAGCCGAGCGTTATCGGGAAATTCGTCCCACGTGGCGCGTTAAGCACTATGGCTGACGTATAATCGCAGTGAAGGACGCACCCGGCTATGACTGCTCCGCTCACCACAACCATCACCTCCATTACTCCCGGCTCACTCATCGGCGAGCTGACACGCCTGGCCGCCAACCTGAGGGTCACGCACGCCGCCCAACTCCCCACTGCGGTGGCCGATGGGCTTAACGGTTTGCACTACACCCTCGAACGCCTGCAACCGCAGATCGAGGCGCAGGAGGCCGAACTCAAACGCCTGCGCGCCCTGGCCCGCACCGCCGAAGTCATCAATTCTTCGCTCGACCTGACCACCGTGCTCAATCAGGTGATGGACACCATCATCAAACTCACCAGCGCCGAGCGCGGCTTTCTCATGCTCAAGAATGAGCGCGGCGAGTTGCAATTCCGCATCGCCCGCAACCTCGAGCGCGCCACCATCGACAAGACCGATTTCAACGTCAGCCGCACCATCCTCAACTCGGTGGCGGAGAGCGGCGAGCCGGTGGTCACGACCAATGCCGCCGCCGACCCGCGCTTCTCCGATCAGATGAGTGTGGTGAACTTCAGCCTGCGTTCCATCGTGTGCGTGCCGCTGCGCTTCAGAGACCGCATCACCGGCGTCATCTACGTGGATAACCGCATCCGCACCGGGTTGTTCACCGAGAAGGAGCGCGACCTGCTGCACGCCTTCTCCAATCAAGCCGCCATCGCCATCGAGAACGCGCGCCAGTTTCAGCAAGTACTGGAGTTGAAGGAACTGCTCGACAACGTCTTCGCTTCGATTGCCTCGGGCGTCATCACGACCGATGTGAATGACACGATCATCTTGTGCAATGCCGCGGCGGAGCAGATTCTTGGGCTTCCGCGCTCCGCGCTGGAAGGCAGGCCGCTGGCGGAGGCGTTGTTCGTGCCGCACGACATCATGGCGCAGGTAAAGAGCGAGCAGCGCGCGCTGGTCGGCCACGAACTCAATCCCACGCTCCCCCTGCGCGGCGTGATGAGCTGGAACCTCAACGTCTCACCGTTGCGCGATAGTGGGCAAGGACAGCAGGGCCTGGCGTTTGTGGTGGATGACGTGACCGAGAGGAAGCGGCTGCGCAGCAAATACGAGGTGTTCACACGCATGGTGCCGCCGCAGGTCGTCGAGCGGCTGGACGTGAGCAGCCTGCAATTGGGCGGGGTGCGGCGCACGGTCAGCATCGTCTTCGCCGACGTGCAGGGCTTCACCAGCCTCAGCGAGACCATCGACCCGGAAATCCTGATCGAGAAGCTCAATCGCTATGTGGGCACAGCCGCCGAGGCCATGCTGCTGCAAGAGGCCACGGTGGACAAATTCATCGGCGATGCGGTGATGGCGTTCTTCAATGCGCCCGACGACCAGCCTGACCACGCGCTACGCGCCATCCGCGCCGCGTGGCAGATGCGCGAGGATATTGAAGAGCTTCGGAATGAAATGGAAGCGCAGTTCAAGCTTGGCTTCCGCATCGGGGTGCACCTGGGCGAAGTCATCGTCGGGCTGGTGGGCACCACCGACCGGTTGGATTACACCATCATCGGCGATACGGTGAACACCGCCAAGCGCATTCAGGAGTATGGCGTGACGCGTCGGGTGACGCTGAGCGATGCGATGTATCAACAGGTGAAAGATCACGTCATCGTCACGCCGCGCGAACCGATGCAGGTGAAGGGCCGCGTGCAGCCGGTGGCAGTGTACGAGTTGGAGGGGCTGAAGTAACAAGTGGTTGGCCGGTATAATGATGTCGGAGGTCAGTATGGCGCAAATCTCACTCGATGACCGGCACGTGAAAGACTTGCTCAAGCAAGCCATCCTCGAACTTTTCGACGAACGGCGAGACTTGTTCTACGAGTTGTTTGCCGAAATTGTGGAGGACGTCGGCCTCGTCCAGGCCATCCGCGAAGGTGCAGCTACGGAAAGAGTCAGCCGCGACGATGTGATGCAGGCTTTGGAGCCGGCGGCTTGAAGGTTGAGTTTAGCGGCAGCTTTGTGCGGGATTTGAAACGCCTCCGCGACAAGGCGCTGCAAAACCGCATCCGGGAAATGATCGAACTTGTGGAACAGGCCGACCGTATCGAGACGATAACCGATCTCAAGAAACTCAAAGGTGAAGGTCGTTACTATCGAATTCGTCTCGGAGACTTCCGCGCCGGGTTGATGCTTGAGGGCGAAACAATCGTCTTTGTCCGTTTTCTGCATCGCAAGGACATCTACCGCTACTTCCCCTGAGTTGGGTTGTACTTCGCGTTACCCAGCCAGCGATCCCACAGGTCGCTGGCTCATTTTGTCTTAACCGTTCGGAGGAGGGCGCGTGTTACCATCCATAGTATGTGGGCTTTCGAAACGCTCATGGTTGGATTGTATTCGACCTCGATTCTGCTGCTGGCGGGGTATGCCGCACACATGATGGTGCTGTTTGTCGCTGCCGTGTGGCACCGTGAGCCTCAGCCACCCACCCCATTGCCCACCGAGTGGCCGCCGGTGCTCGTGCAATTGCCGGTCTTCAACGAACGCTACGTTGTTGAACGATTGATTGACGCTGCCGTGGCGCTCGATTACCCGTCGGATCGGCTTTTCATTCAAGTGCTTGACGATTCCACGGACGACACTGCCGCACTGGCCCGGGCGCGCGTCACCCACCATCGCGCGCGGGGCGTGAACATCACCTATCTGCGTCGTCACCGGCGTGTGGGATTCAAAGCTGGGGCGCTGGCCGCTGGGCTTAACGCCGAGCGGCGCGGCGAATTTGTGGCCGTGTTCGATGCCGACTTCGTGCCGCCGGCCGATTTCCTAAGGCGGCTTGTGCCCGACTTCCTCGTTGACGCACGACTAGGGATGGTGCAAGCGCGTTGGGAACACCTCAACGCCGACCAGAACCCCATCACCCGCGCACAGGCGCTGGCCTTCGATAGCTACTTCACCGTGGAGCAAGTGGCCCGCAGCCGGGCGGGCTGGCCGCTCAACTTCAACGGCAGCGCGGGCGTGTGGCGGCGAGCGTGCATTGAAGACGCCGGCGGCTGGCAGGGCGACACACTGGCCGAGGACTTCGACCTTTCCTACCGCGCGCAATTACGCAGCTGGCGGCTCGACTATCGCTTCGAGGTCAGCGCGCCGGCTGAGATCCCGTCCACAATCCTAGCTGTGAAGCGGCAACAATTCCGCTGGGCCAAAGGGTCGTTTCAAGTGTTGGGCAAAGTCGCGGGTCAATGGCTACGGGCGCCCCTCTCTCCACTGAGCAAAGTCATGGGGCTGCTGCATCTCACCGGCTACTTGCCGCATCCGCTGCTGGTGTTCTCGCTCTTGCTCAGCCTGCCGCTCGTGCTGCTCGGGGAACGCCTGCCGCAATGGGGCGGCCTGGGTTGGTTGAGCCTGGTGCTACCGCTCGTCATCCTGTGGGGGCAAATGACATTGCGGCGTCACTGGCCGCACATGCTCTGTTACTTTCCGGTCATGCTGTTGGGGGTGATTGGCCTAGCCTTCAACAACACCTGGGCCTTCGTCGAAGCAGTGCTGGGGCGCAACAGTGAGTTTCTACGGACGCCGAAGAATACACGCGCTATTGCATATGCGCTGACGTTGGATGGCACGACGTGGGGCGAATTGTTGCTGGCGCTGTATGCCTTGGCGACCGGGCTGCTGGCCGTTGAGCACTTGCCCGCCCTGGCACCGGTGCTCTTCCTTTACGCGCTCAGCTTCGGCGGTGTCGCGCTGGCCGGATTATGGGAGGTACGCGCATCACGGCGTATCCAATCCCTCACCCCTCATCCCTGAGTTGTTCGGCATACGCCCACAACGCCGGTTGCCCGCCGGTGTGCCAAAACAGAATCGTCTCGTCTTTGCCAATTACCCCGCGCCGGATCAAATCAATCATCCCCGCCGCCGCCCGCCCGGTGTATACCGGGTCAACGAGCAGGCCCTCGGTATGCGCGAATAGGGCAATGGCTTCGCGCTCCGCTGGTCCCATCACCGCATACCCACCGCCGAGATAATCGGCGTTGACATGAATATCGCTCGCCGTATACGCGAGCGGTGTATTGAGTAGTGTAGCAGTCTCAGTAGCAAGCTGTGCGACGAGGCCGCATAGGTCATCCGCTGCCATATCCACACTCACGCCCAATACTTCACCCCGAAAACCAATTGCCTCGGCGCCCGCCACGATGCCGGCGTGCGTGCCACCTGAACTGGAAGCGAAGACGATGCGGTCAAAACGCACATCTTGCACATCCATTTGCGATTTGAGTTCGCGCATCGCCGCGACGTATGCCGCTGCGCCCAGCGGCGTTGAGCCGCCGAGTGGAATGGCGTACGGACGGCGACCAGACTCTCGTTCCGCTGCTAGCGTTTCCGCGAAGACGGCTTCGCGCGGGCGGTCACCACTCCAGCGGATGTCCGCACCCAACAGATGATCGAGCAGCAAATTGCCAGTGATCTGCGCCGGCGCGTGTCCGCGCAACACGAGCACGCAGCGTAGACCGGCGCACGCCGCCGCGGCCGCGGTTTGCCGACAATGGTTGCTCTGCACCGCGCCCATCGTCACGAGTGTGTCGGCGTTTTGCGCCAGCGCTTCGGCCAGCAGGTATTCGAGCTTGCGCGTTTTGTTGCCACCGCCCGCCAGCCCCGTCAGGTCGTCGCGCTTGATAAAGAGGCGCGGGCCGAGTGCGCGACTGAGGCGCGGCAGGGGTTCGAGCGGCGTGGGCAGGTGAGCAAGCGCGTAGCGATGAAGGTCGGTCGGCATATAAGCTCCTCAGGGCGAATGCACAATGCGCAATTCGCAACGCACAATTACTTGACTGACTCGGCCAGGCGGCGACGAGTTGTTGAGACGGTTTTGGAGAGTATCTTCTTGATTTCAAGCGCCTCTTGGATGAGCAGGGCAATGCGCTTTACCCCAACTATGTCGGAGGCGCGAATCAGCCGTAGCCAATAGTGCGTCTCCCGCGCTTCTTTTTGAGCAATCGCCATCTTGTTGGCAAAATCCTTTTTGGTTGAAGCTCCAATCGCCTCCTCCACGTTCGCGCCTATGCTCGTGCCGGAGCGCAACACTTGTCGGCCCATGGCCTGGCTCGCATATTCTTTGGGCAATGCCCGCACCAGCCGAACGATGCGCAACGCAAACTGATACGTGCGGTCTTCAATTTTGGGATAGGTGGTCATGGCGGTTCCTTCTTGTGCATTGAGCATTGTGAATTGTGCCTTCAGTCGTTGAGCGCACTTTGCGTTTGAGTGCGTCCCCGCCGTCGCATCACCGCCAGTACGCGCGGCAGCACCGTGGTGTACAACCGATACATGAGCGGCGAGGGCGCATAATCCCATGCGCCGAGGCCCCGCACAAAATTCCCACCGAAACCTTCTTTGAATTTCCACACCCCCCACATCAAGTCGGTTTCCACCAATTCATCCGGCGCGCCCCAGAAATCGTACGTCGTGCAGCCGTTCGCTTTCGCCCACCGTATCGCCTCCCACTGCAATAAGTGATTGGGCATCTTCTCGCGGTGCGCGTCACGGCTCATGCCATAGAAGTACCACGCGGTCTGCGCGAAGACGAAGAGCACCAACGCGCCCACCGGCTCGCCCTCCACCGCCGCGATGAGCGACTGCGCGAGACCGGCGCGCATCAGCGCGCCCCACACATCTTGGTAATACGCAGCCGGGCGGATGACGAAGCCGTCGCGCCTCGAGGTCTCGACATACATGCGATAGAGCAGATCAAAGTCACTAAGCGAAGCGACGCCGAGCCGTACGCGCACGCCCTTCTTCGCGGCCAGCCTCACGTTGTAGCGTGTCTTTTGTTTCATCGCCGCGAGCAGCTCATCTTCCGTGCGGCGGAGGTCGAGAGTGACGGTGTTACGAAATTGAACTTGGTCAGGCGAGAAGCGCCAGCCGCGCGACGAGAGTTCGCCCTCACCCCCATAAGCGAAGCGACTCCCTCTCCCGGCGGGAGAGGGGAGTTCTACATCCGGATCAATCTTCAACACGATGGCGCGTTCACGTTGGGCAAGCCGCTGCAAATCATCCAGCACGCGGTCACGTAGTGCGGCGTCATCCCAATCCAACAGCGGGCCTTTTGGAACGTACATCACCTTCAGCAAGCCACGGCCCGCCGTGCGCGTAAGGACTTGTGCGGCGGCACGGCCGGCATCCCACGCGAGCCGCTGCGCGCGCCAGCCGTAGCGGCCCTTCAGTTCGCCCCACTCCCAGCTTTGCAGGATGTGGGCCTGCGGCAACGACGCAGCGAGTCGATTCCATTCGCCGGGATCATGGATCGCGGTGTAAGTCATTCAGGGCAGGTCGAGGGAGAAATTTCCAAACAGGTCGCGCGTTTGGCCATCACTCAGATGGATGGTGATGCTCACCGTGTAATCTCCATTTTGCACGGCGGGGCCACCCGGCCATATGTAGGTGTCACCTTCGAGCGGAAAGCCGTTGCACGGGCCGTTGCCGCCCAACAGGCAATAGGCAGGCTCCATTTCTTCCAACGTGATGGTGCTGCCGTCTGGCGTGTTTACGACGAAGACCACTCTCTCGATGCCTTCCCCATCGTTCGTCACCGGCGTGGGTTGTTCGGTGAAGGCGTTGGGGTCAGCCTGTACCTGAAACTGCATCACGCCCTCATCCAATGCGATGAAGTTCCACACCAGGCCGGCGGACGCGCCGAAGATGGCGGTGTTGCGAGTCTTAGGCGCGGCGCGGGTGGGAGTGGGTGCGGGAGATGGCGATTCCGGTGGGACGGCTGTGGGTATATGAGTGGGGGACGCTGGAGGTTGTGTCACCGGAGGTGGTGTCGCCGGAGGTGGTGTCGGGGTGGACAGCGGCGCGGTCGTCGCTGTCGGTTCGGCGGGCGCGAGCACCGAGCAGGCCACCAGCGCGGCTGTGCTCACGAGAGCTAGCCAGTGATGAGCGTTCATTCGCCACCTCCATAGGTCTTCCGTAGTTCATCGCGGGAGGGCGTGCATAGTTTGGCGATCACTTCATCGCGCAGGAAGGTGTCCACCGGATACAGTGTACCCTGCTCGATACATTTTTCGTACGCGCCGATGGCTTGCCGATAGAGTGAGGCGTCACCGCCGTTGAAATAAGCTTGCCACTCGTAGATCGTGCCAAGCACTTGATAGGCTTGCGCCAACAGCCGGTAGTCATCGTTTTCGGCCAACGCCACGGTCGCCTCATTCACCAGCGCCACTGCTTCATTCGTCGCCTGCCGTGCGGCGTCGCGTTCGCCAAGACCGCAGAATAATTGCGCTCGCAAAAGATAACTGGTACCCAATCCAATTGCGGCCGCATCCCCCAGCGACACCCCATAGGCTTGCGTATCGTCCGGCTCTTTCACGACGGTCTCGTAATTCGTCAGCGCTTCATCCACCAATGGCAGCGCCGGTTGATAGGGTTCGGGGTCGCGCCCCTCGCAATCCTCCGGCTGCGGGGCCAGTGTTTGGGCGCGGATGAAATACACACTGCCCAGGCCGATGCGGGCACGGGCGTATTGCGGGTTGCGTTGCAGTGATTGTTCAAAAGCCATTTGCGCGCGGCTTACGTTGGCCTCAAAGGCCGGGTCGTCCGGCGGGAGTTTTTGAGCCGCGAACAAATACTCTTGCCCGAGCAGGAACTGGGCGATTTCCGAATTCGGCAAATAAGTATTGGCTTTCTCGAAGGCGCGGATGGCATCGTCACTCCGGCTCAGCACCTCATACGTCAGCCCGAGGCTGATCTGCGCGACGACGCCCACCTGATCGCCCAGCGCCTGCTTCACCTCCAACCCCGGGTTGCCGGCCGCGAGCGTGAGCGGCGCGCCGATTTGATAGTCGCCGGCCATCGCGCCGAGATCGCGATTGAGTTGCGGCGCGACGTAGAACTTGATCTGCAACTGTGCGAAGCCGTTGACCGGCGAGGTGATGTCGCCATACACAATGACATCGGCGTTCAGCCGCTCGGCCATCGCCGCCGGCGATTCATTACCGCTGCCTGCGGCGCTTACTGCGCCGATAGCGACGTTTTTCTCGCGCTTCAATTCGGCGCTATCAACCCACACAAGGATGTTTGGGTCATCTTTGAACTCGAAGATCAATCGCTCGTACGCCCACTGGCTCAACAGTGGTCCATCGTTGCCCGACCCGGCAAATTGCGCGACGGCGATGTTGAAGGCGCGATCCATTTTTTGCGGCGGCAGGATCTGGCGCACAAGAAAGTAAGCGACCACGCCGATGAGCGCGAGCGATAGCCCGCCCAGAACCCACTGCGCCCGTCGCGAGAGCGTTGACCGTTGCGCCTCGGCGGCTTCCCGCTGTGCGTTCTCTTGGCTCGCCTGCATGAACTCGCTTTCCAACGCGCTGAGCGGTTCGCGAAAACGCTCGGCCCATTCCCCCATCTGCTTCAGCTT
This sequence comes from Anaerolineales bacterium, assembly GCA_052387475.1. Classification (GTDB taxonomy): domain Bacteria; phylum Chloroflexota; class Anaerolineae; order Anaerolineales; family UBA6663; genus JANWXR01. Next base: position 13,145 of record JBQTJD010000592.1, read on the forward strand.
TGCGCCGCGATACAGCCCACCCGCATCGCGCCCGAGCTTCTCCCACTCATGCGCGTCGTCGGTCAGTTGCCGCTGGCGCAGCAACCCCTCGCGATTCTCCGTCAGCCAATGCCGCAGCGTCGGCCACTCGCGGATGAGGGCCTCGTGCGCGACCTCGACTTCATCTTGATCGGCGATGACGAGCCGCGCGTCGGTGAGGATGGCGAGCACAGCGTTGATCGTGGCCTCGTCGGTGCTGCGCGTCATCAGTTCGCTGAACGGCACCCGGCGGCGCGTGTCCGGTGACTCGGCGGTTTCGCCCAACTCGGTGAGACGGATGAAAATCATGCGCGCGATAGCTTGCTGATCGGGGCTGAGTCGTTGGCGGAAGACGCTCTCTGCCGTTTGCGCGATGGCGCCGTGGATGCCGCCCGCCTCGCGATAGCCGGAGAGTGTGAGCGTGCGCCCGCGCCGCCTCAGCCACGTCTCGAGCAGGGCGTGCGAGAGCAGCGGCAGCGCGCCCGGCTCGCCACCCACTTCATCCAACATCTGCTCGACCAGGCCGGCCTGAATCTGCCACCCGCCGCGTTTGGCCGGCTCGAGGATGGCGCGCGCCAGTTCGGCTTCGCTCATCGCGCCGATGTATTCCTGTTGCTGCGAGACCAGTTCGCGCAACCCGGCGAATTGTGAGCATTGCGCGTAAAAGTCGGCGCGCAGGGCGATGAGGATAGCGATTGGGCCGGCCGCACTGATCAACTGATTGACGAAGGCCTCGCGCTCGGCGGGTTGTTTGCACAGGGTGAAGACTTCCTCAAATTGATCGACGAACAACAGCAGTCGCGGCTTGCCATTGCGACTCAGAACGCGTTGTGCCGCGAGGGTGAGCGCACGTGGCTCGGCAGCGCCGTACCCGGCGCCAAGGTCACGGGCCAGCGCCGCCGCTGCCGTCACCGACTCCTCATCGCGGGCGAGCGTGGCGGCGAGTGAGTCGAGTGGGTGCGCGGTGGGCATGAGGGTGCGGATGTCCCACCGGCCGCTGTCGGTGGGCGGGGGCGAGCCGTCGGCGAGGCGCTGGCCCTTGCGCAGCGCCGGGATGACGCCGGCCCGGATGAGCGACGACTTGCCGCTGCCCGACGCGCCAATCACGGTCAAGAATTGCAACTGGCTCAATCGGCCAATGACTTTGGCCGTCAGCGCCTCGCGCCCGAAGAATTCGCCGGCGTCGGCTTCGTCGAAATATTGCAAGCCTTTGTAGGGCGCGTCGCCGGGTTCAGGCGGCGTGCCTTCACCGTCGGCGGGCGCCGGGGTGATGACCAGCTGCTGGATGTAATTATTGATGACGGTGATCTTGTCGCGCGCGACGAGGTCACCGCTGACGTTCACATCGCGGCCCGCGCTGAAGGGGGGCTCGCC